>CAMNBW010000139.1 GCA_946533525.1 uncultured Lachnospiraceae bacterium | reverse complement strand
TATCTTAATTTTAAGAGGAACTAATGAAACAGGAAGATACGATAGCAGCTATCGCCACCGGTTTATCCCCCTCCGGGATAGGAATTGTCCGGGTCAGCGGAAGGGATGCTTTCAGTAAAATAAGTACAATATTTAAAGGCGCTTCGGGGCAGGCAAAGGATCTGGCTTCAATGGAAAGCCATAGTGTTCACTATGGATATATCTGTGACAGGGATATTATTATTGATGAAGTGCTGCTTGTTTTAATGAAGGCACCTAAAAGCTATACCACCGAGGATACTGTTGAGATAAATTGTCACGGTGGACCCTTTGTTTTAAAAAGGGTTCTCGATGTGGTTTTAAGCACCGGTATCAGAGCGGCCGAGCCCGGAGAATTTACCGAGAGAGCCTTTTTAAACGGAAGGATCGATCTTTCCGAGGCTCAGGCGGTTATGGATCTCATTTCTTCCAAAAATGAATTTGCGAGAAATAATTCTGTTAAGAATCTCAAGGGGTCCGTGAAAAATAAAATAGTCGAGCTTAGAAACAGAATAATTCACGAATGTGCTTATATAGAATCTGCCATCGATGATCCTGAGCACTATGAGCTTGACGGATTTTCTGATAAGCTTAAGAGTAAGACAGAAGATATTATTTCCGAAATTGAGGGCCTTATAAAAAGCTTTGACACTGGAAAGCTTTTGAATGAAGGCATCGACTGCTGCATCATAGGAAGACCCAATGTTGGAAAATCTTCTGTATTTAATGCCATGACAGGAGAAGAAAAGGCCATAGTTACGAATGTTCCCGGAACTACCCGGGATACTATTGAGACTATGATAAATTATGAGGGTCTTACCTTAAAGCTTACTGACACCGCCGGAATTCGTGATACCGAGGATAAGGTGGAGATCATAGGAATCGATAGGGCAAAGGATGCTATTGAAAGGTCCGATGTTATCTTTGCTGTTTTTGATTCTTCTGAGAATATTACCGACGAAGACAGAGAAATTTTGTCTTTGTGTGAAAACAGGAAGGCCATAGTTGTTTTAAATAAGACAGATCTCGATACTAATATCGATGAAACGGAATTCAGAGATTTTAATATTATCAGAACTTCGGTCAAAACGGGTGAGGGAATAGAAGAACTTTTTAAAGAAGTCTCCAAACTTTTTTTTGATGGCGAGCTTAATTTTAACGACGAAATATATATAACCAGTGCAAGACAGGCGGAGCTTTTAAAGAAAGCAAAGGAAGCTCTTTTACTGGTTATTGAAAGTATAGATAACAGTATGAGCGAGGAATTCCTGACTTCGGATCTCATGGAGGCCTACGGTAAGCTGGGTGAGATTATCGGAGAAGAGATAGAGGACGACCTCGCAGAGACAATATTCAGAGATTTTTGCATGGGAAAATAAGATAAGGTGAAGGATTCGACTGATTACAGATTTGTTATTAAAGATTATGACGTTGCGGTTATAGGCGCGGGACATGCGGGATGCGAAGCGGCTTTGGCCTGTGCGAGGCTTGGCTTAAAAACCATTGTGTTTACGGTCAGCGTAGATGCCATAGCGTTTATGCCCTGCAATCCCCATGTGGGCGGAAGCTCCAAGGGACACTTAGTACGGGAAATCGATGCAATGGGCGGAGAGATGGGAAAGTGCATTGATAAGACCTTTATTCAGTCGAAAATGCTGAATTCCTCCAAAGGTCCCGCAGTTCATTCCCTCCGCGCCCAGGCTGATAAGGCCGAATATTCCTCTCTTATGAGACAGACCCTGGAGGCGCAGGAAAATCTTACCGTAAAGCAGGCTGAAGTGACCGATGTTTTAATTGAAAATGGAAAAGCGGTAGGAGTTAAGATATTTACCGGTATAGCTTATCTGACTAAAGCAGTCTTGATCTGTACCGGCGTTTATCTTAAGGCCCGTTGTCTTTGCGGTGAGGCGATAAAATATACCGGACCCAACGGTCAGCAGAGCGCCAATTATCTTTCCGATTCCTTAAAAAAGGCAGGCATAGAGCTTATAAGATTTAAGACGGGAACTCCTGCGAGAATCGATGCCTCTACTATAGACTTTGAGAAAATGGAGCCCCAGTACGGGGATGAAAATATAGTTCCTTTTTCCTTTTCCACAAAAAGGGAGGAGGTTCAGAAAGAACAGCTTCCATGCTATCTGACATATACCAATCAAAGAACCCATGATATTATCCGGGCCAATCTGGACAGGTCCCCTATGTATACCGGAGTCATCGAGGGGACGGGACCGAGATATTGTCCCTCCATTGAAGATAAGGTCGTAAAGTTTTCCGATAAGGAAAGGCATCAGGTTTTTCTTGAGCCCCAGGGGCTTAAGACCAACGAGTGGTATGTGGATGGGATGAGTTCTTCCATGCCGGAGGATGTACAGATTGAAATGTACCGTTCCGTACCCGGTCTTGAAAATGCGCATATTGTCAGAAATGCCTATGCGATTGAGTATGACTGTATCAAGGGTAAGCTGTTAAAGCCTACTTTGGAGTTTAAGAATATAGAAGGCCTGTTTTCCGCGGGACAATTTAACGGTAGCTCCGGCTATGAAGAAGCAGCGGCTCAGGGATTGATTGCCGGTATAAATGCGGCCATGTATATTTTCGGAAAAGATCCGATAACCGTTGACCGTTCCGAAGGATATATAGGAGTTTTGATAGATGACCTTGTCACGAAGGAATCCTTTGAGCCTTACAGAATGATGACCTCCCGGGCGGAGTACCGACTGCTTTTAAGACAGGACAACGCTGACATCAGACTCAGGGAAAAAGGCTATAAGGCCGGGTTGATCTCGGAAGAAGAGATGGAGAACCTTAGATATAAGGTAAAGTCTGTCGCTTCCGAAATAGACAGGCTTAAAAAAATAAAGGTCGGTGCTTCCAAAGAAATTTCAGATATTTTGACAGCTATGGGAAGTACGCCTCTTTCAACCGGAGCTTCACTGGAAGAATTAATAAGGAGGCCGGAGCTTTCGTATGAAAAGATCAAGGAGCTGGACACAGACAGACCTGAGCTTCCGGAGGATATAAGGGAGCAGATAAATATAGAGATCAAGTATAAGGGCTATATTGAAAGAGAGCAAAGACAGGTGGAAGCCTTTAAGAAGATGGAGAATAAAAGGCTTCCCATGGATATTGATTATGAGCAAATCTCAGGTATAAGGATAGAGGCCAGACAGAAATTAAATGATTTTAAACCGGAGTCTGTAGGGCAGGCCTCCAGGATACAGGGAGTTTCTCCAGCGGATATTTCGGTTCTCTTAGTTTATCTGGAAAGCAGGAGATAAATGTCCGGGAATATTGGTATTGAGCAGTTGCGGTTGGAAAGGTTGACAGATGAAGAAGCTTTTAGAGGATTCACTTAATAAGCTTTCAATTGAATATGATGAGGAAAAGCTTTCTAAGCTTGAGAGATTTTATGAGCTTACCGTTGAAAAGAATAAGGTTATGAATCTCACAGCCATTACTGAGCCGGAGGAATTTGTTATTAAACATTTTGCTGACAGCCTTGCGATACTTAATTTTATTTCCTTTACTCCGGGCATGAGAGCTGCTGATCTCGGTACAGGTGGAGGCTTTCCGGGTATTCCTCTTGCGGTTTTTCATCCAGAGGTTAATTTTCTGTTGATCGACTCTGTTAATAAAAAGCTCAATTTTATTTCCGAAGTTGCTGCGGAACTGGGAATAAATAATGTAGAAACACTTCATGGCAGGGCTGAGGATATAGGACATATGGAAGAACACAGAGAAAAATATGATTATGTTTTTTCCCGGGCAGTCAGCAATATGTCCTCCCTATCCGAGCTTGCTCTGGGACTGGTCAGGGTCAATGGTATATTTGTAGCCTATAAATCTGAAAATTCCAGTGAAGAAGTAAAGACAGCAGCCAGAGCTATTCAGCTTATGGGAGGAATTGTCGATTCTGAAAAAACTATTATACTTCCCAACAGCGATATTAAACGCAATTTCTTTTTTATAAAAAAATCTAATACTACTCCAAAGAAATATCCCCGCAAAGCCGGCGAACCCACAAGAAGACCCTTATAAAAAATAAGTACAGCAAACCGCAGTTTATTTAATAGACAGAATTTATCGGAGGATATTATGGATGCCAGGGAGTTCTTGGAAATATTACATGTAGCAGAAAAACTTAAAGATACGCCAAGACATTGTACGACAACAAAACGCAGGACGGAAAGTGTGGCTGAACATAGTTGGCGTATTTCTCTTATGGCATTTTTGTTAAGGCATGAATTCAAAGATTTAGACATGAATAAAGTAATTGATATGTGCCTGATTCATGATCTTGGCGAGTGTTTCACAGGCGATATACCTACCTTCATAAAGACGGATTCTGATAGAGAGGTTGAAGATTCTTTTCTGAATCAGTGGGTTAAATCATTGCCGAAAGAAATATCCATGGATTTAACTGCTTTGTATAAAGAAATGAATGCGCAGGAAACAAAGGAGGCTAAGCTATATAAATCATTGGATAAGCTTGAGGCATTGATTCAGCATAACGAATCTCCCCTTGATACCTGGTCTGAAAATGAATTTGAACTGAATAAAACTTATGCTTTTGACACGATAGCGTTTTCATCCTGGCTTACTGAGTTGAGAGAGGCTATTTTAGAAGACACTTTGAATAAAATTGAAGCAGAAAGTTAAATAAGTCTAAGTATGTCTAGCAGAAACACTTCTGTAAAAAGATAACGGAAATAAAAAACCAATTTAAAAGGAAATATTATATGTATATTGAACATGTATCAATTTATGTAATGGATTTAGAATCTGCCAAAGAATTCTTTATTAAGTATTTTGATGGCCGTTCAAATGATGGTTATTACAATTTCAGTACAGGGTTTAAATCATATTTTATTTCTTTTGAAAAAGGCCCAAGAATTGAATTAATGAACAGACCTGATATATCAGATCAGGACAAAGTTCTTTTCAGAACTGGATATTCTCATATTGCTTTTAGTGTAGGAAGTAAAGAAAAGGTCGATTCTATTACTGAACAATTAAAGCGTGATGGATACGAAGTCATTAGTGGCCCCAGAATTACAGGGGATGGATATTACGAAAGCTGCGTTATTGCTTTTGAAGGAAATCAGATAGAAATTACTGTTTAATAAATTTAT
>CAMNBW010000138.1 GCA_946533525.1 uncultured Lachnospiraceae bacterium | reverse complement strand
GCGACAGCCCCTTATATATTTGGTTTATGATTTACAGTCCGAATGGACCTTTTTTCTTTTTGCCCTTTGCTGAATTCTTGACGGCGTCGGGGTTGTTCGCCACATAGTTGAGCGAATCTCCTGTCACCGCATCAAACTTCCTTAACAGATCCCGTGCGCTGGCGGTAAGTCCCGTAGGCACCTGCACTACAAGCGTTACATAATGGTCTCCGCGCACATCCTTGTTTCTGAGCGAAGGAACTCCCTTGCCCTTAAGCTGCACCTTGGTATCGGTCTGTGTACCGGGCTTTACGGTATATTTAAGCTTTCCGTCCACGGTATCGATCAGAATATCACCGCCCAGCGCAGCCTGCGCGTAGGTTATGGGCGCCGTGGAGAATATATTGTAATCCTGCCTCTGGAAGATCGGGTGCCTTGCAACTATGACCTCCACCAGCAGATCTCCTCTCGGGCCGCCGTTTTTGCCGGGCTCACCCTTGTCTCTGAGCCTTACGCTCTGACCGTTGTCTATACCTGCGGGTATGGATACGGACAGACGCTTACGGCTCGATATATAGCCTGTGCCGGAGCAGTCCGGACACTTGTCCTTTATTATCTTTCCCGAGCCGTGGCAATCCGGACAGGTGGATACGTTCCTTACCGTACCGAAGAGGCTCTGGGAGGTGTAGACCACCTGGCCCTTGCCTCCGCACTTCGGACAGGTCGTAGCGCTGGTTCCGGGCTTTGCACCGGTTCCGTTACACTTCTTGCAGGTGTCCTTAAGGGTAATATCAATTTCCTTTTCGGTGCCGAATACCGCTTCTTCAAAGGACACATGGACGGCCGCCCTTATATTGGCTCCCCGCATGGGTCCGTTCGAAGCTCCGCGGCTCCTGCCCCCACCGAAAAAGTCCCCGAATATACCTCCGAATATATCTCCGAAATCCGCGCTGTTGAAGTCAAAACCACCGAAGCCACCAGCTCCGCCGCCCTGCTCGAAGGCAGCGTGGCCGAACTGGTCATACTGGCTCCTCTTCTGTGGATCCGACAGAACCGCATAGGCCTCCGACGCCTCCTTGAACTTTGCTTCGGCGTCCTTGTCTCCCGGATTCATGTCAGGATGGTACTTTTTGGCCAATGCCCGGTAGGCCTTCTTTATAGCCGCCTCGTCGGCATTTTTATCTACGCCCAGGACCTCATAGTAATCCCGTTTCTGTTCTGCCATAATTTAGACCTCTGTATAATCACCGTCTACCACATCCGGGCCTGCATCATCGGGACCCTGTGACGCGCCGCCCATGTTGGGTCCGGCACCGCCTGCGAAGCCTTCGGGACCTGCCTGTGCTCCGGCCTGTGCGTTCTCATAAACCTTTGCAAAGAGCTTCTGTGCCGACTCCTTAAGCTTCTCCTCGGCAGCCTTTATCTCATCGGTATCAGCGTCGCTCATGTTCTGCGCTTCGGGATGCTTTGCAAGCACATCCTTAAGGGCCTGAAGGTCAGCCTCAACCTGGGTCTTGTCATTGGCGTCGATCTTGTCGCCAACCTCCTTCAATGCGTTCTCTGTCTGGAAAGCAAAGGAGTCTGCGCTGTTGCGGGCATCGATAGCCTCTTTACGCTTCTTATCCTGTGCCTCGTACTCCTGAGCCTCCTTAACGGCCCTGTCAATATCCGCATCCGACATATTGGAGCCTGCGGTTATCGTTATATGCTGCTCCTTGCCGGTACCCAGATCCTTTGCGGATACATTTACGATACCGTTTGCATCTATATCGAAGGTAACCTCGATCTGCGGAACTCCTCTTCTTGCCGGAGGGATACCGTCCAGTCTGAACTGTCCGAGGGACTTATTATCGCTTGCGAACTGTCTCTCACCCTGAAGGACGTTAATATCAACAGCGGTCTGGTTATCCGCAGCGGTGGAGAATACCTGGCTCTTCTTCGTAGGGATAGTGGTATTCCTCTCGATAAGCCTTGTAGCTACGCCGCCCATTGTCTCGATGGAAAGTGAAAGGGGCGTAACATCCAGCAGAAGGACATCACCTGCGCCTGCGTCTCCGGCGAGCTTACCGCCCTGGATGGAAGCGCCGATGGCAACGCACTCATCGGGGTTAAGGGTCTTGGAAGGCTCGTGGCCTGTAAGCCTCTTAACGTGCTCCTGTACGCAGGGGATACGTGTTGAACCGCCGACCAGCAGAACCTTGGAAAGGTCGCTGTTCGAAAGTCCGGCATCCTTCATTGCGTTCTGAACAGGAATTGTCGTCCTTTCAACTATATCGTGGATGAGCTCTTCAAACTTGGCCCTTGAAAGATCCATATCAAAGTGCTTGGGTCCGTCATTGGTGGCCGTTATGAAGGGCAGGTTGATATTTGTCGTATTGGCGCTGGAAAGCTCCTTCTTGGCCTTTTCTGCGGCTTCCTTAAGTCTCTGCAGAGCCATCTTGTCGTTGGAGAGGTCAACACCTTCCTTAGCCTTGAAATCGTCGAGCATGTACTGTGTGATGACATTATCTATATCATCTCCGCCGAGCCTCGTATCTCCGTTCGTAGCAAGAACCTCGATAACGCCGTCGCCTATCTCGATAATGGAAACATCGAAGGTACCGCCTCCAAGGTCGTAAACCATTATCTTCTGCTCGCTCTCGTTGTCCAGACCGTAAGCAAGGGCTGCGGCCGTAGGCTCGTTTATGATACGGTCTACCTCAAGGCCTGCGATCTTGCCCGCATCTTTTGTAGCCTGTCTTTGTGCATCGTTGAAATATGCGGGAACGGTTATAACAGCCTGAGATACCTTTTCACCGAGGTAGCTCTCGGCGTCGGCCTTAAGCTTCTGCAGGATCATAGCCGAGATCTGCTGGGGTGAATATCTCTTGTCGTCAATCGTACGGCCGTGATCGGTACCCATATCCCTCTTTATGGAAGCGATGGTACGATCCGCATTGGTTACCGCCTGTCTCTTTGCCGGCTCTCCTACGAGTCTTTCCCCGTTCTTTGTAAATGCCACTACAGAGGGTGTCGTCCTCGCACCTTCCTGGTTAGCTATAACTGTAGGCTTACCGCCTTCCATAACCGCTACGCAACTGTTTGTTGTTCCTAAATCAATACCTATTATCTTGCTCATATCCTTATCCTCCTTAGTTTAAACATCTTTATTGAACTACACTGACCATTGAGTGTCTTACTACCGAACCTCTGTATGTGTAACCCTTCTGAAGCTCCTTTGCTACTGTGCCGGATTCGTATTCTTCGCTTTCCTCCTGCATCACCGCGTTGTGGAGATCGGGGTCAAAGGGCTTTCCTACCGCCTCGATCGGCTTTACATCTATATTTTCAAGCTCTGTCATCAGCTGCTTATAAACCATTTCCATGCCTTCCATGAAGGGATCTTTCTTCTCTCCATCCTCTGCGGAAGTGCCAGCCATGCCCAAAGCCCTTTCAAAATTATCCACCACCGGCAGGATCTTCTCTATGACGCTCTTCGCTCCGGTTTCGAACATCATCTCTTTTTCCTTGTCGGTTCTCTTGCGGAAGTTTTCAAACTCCGCCATGAGCCTTATATGCTTATCGTTAAGCTCTTCTATCTTTTCATCTCTCGGATCCTTTTTCTTCTTTTTTTCTTTTTTCTTAGGCGCCTCCTCTTTTTTCGGCTCCTCCGCCTTCGTCTCTTTTTCCTTTGCCTTCTTGTCCTCAGGCGCCTTTTCCTCAGCCTCCTGTCCGGCTCCCTCTTCCTCCGAAGCCTCTTCGGCACCTTCCTCCGGCTCTTCTATCTTAATATCCTCCGGCTCTTTTTCTTCTTCTTTGTCATCAAACAGATTAATTATCATATATGCTCACCTCCCGGGCTATTCCTGTTTCTTCTTATATAGTGTGTCGAGCTGTTCCTGCAGCGTTTTCAATGTCTTGGCCACCTTCAGGTAGTCCATTCTCTTCGGGCCTATTATACTCATCATGCCCCGCATGCCCTCCTCGAGCTCATAGGTCGCGGTCACTACCGAGCAGTCCTTCATGGACTCGAAGGGAGACTCGCTGCCGATATAGACCTGTATGCCGTGCTCCTCGTTCTCCTCTCCCTCGTTCAGCTTGGAAAGCGAGTCGCTGACCAGCTCCGAAAGCTGGTTCTTTTCCTCCAGAACGTTTATGATCTCGCTGGCCTTTGAGTTGTCCGCAAGCTCGGGATACTTGAAGATGTTGTTGGCTCCCGAGGTATATATCTCAAGGTTTTCATCGGCCTTGATGGCATCGGCTACCGCGTCTATCACCGAACCTACAACGTCCGAATGGATACCGGCCTGCTCCTTCATAAGGGTTATGAGCCCCAGGTTTATCTCTTCCAGCGAAAGCCCGTTCAGATGCGTATTCAGCAGCAAATTGAGCTTCAATATCGTATCGTCGTCAAGGGGCTGGTCCGTGGAGATCATCTTATTCTTAAGAATGTTTCCCTCCACAACTATGACCGCCAGGATCGTATTTTCCTCAACCTTGGAAAGCTGGATGAATTTCAGCTTGTTCCTGTGTATCTGGGGAGAAGAGATCATCGCCGCATAGTTGGTGTTGCTTGCCAGGAGCTTTGCCACCTGCTTAAGCAGCTCCGAGAGCTGATCCGCTTTCTGCACTACCATCTCGTGCATATCGGATACTTCTTTCTCCCTGTCCGCCATCATCCTGTCCACGTAGAAGCGGTACCCCTTATCCGAAGGTATCCTTCCTGCCGAGGTGTGGGGCTGCAGGATGTATCCCATTTCCTCGAGGTCGGACATTTCATTTCTGATGGTCGCGGAGCTCAGGTTCATATCCTCGTATTTCGAGATAGTCCTCGATCCCACCGGCTCCCCGGTTTCCAGATAGTTCTTTATGATGGCTTCCAGTATCTTCGTTTTCCTATCGCTTAATTCCATAAAGCACATACCCCTTTAAACAAATCTTTTCGATAGGTTTTCGTTTTTATGTTAGCACTCATCAAAATCGAGTGCTAATTATCATGTGATTAAGATACACCCATGTTTTGTTTTTGTCAACATCGATTCTCGGAAATATTTTTTGACTTGAGATAATGGGGGTGAAACCTTAGATACACCCCCGTATATCTTTGCAGAAAAAGCAGCTATCTTTTTTGAACCCAGAACTCCACATCCCAGAGCTGCCGTCCCGTGCGGAGCGTAAGAGTATCTTCCAGATAATATT
>CAMNBW010000137.1 GCA_946533525.1 uncultured Lachnospiraceae bacterium | reverse complement strand
TGCTTTCCTTATTGTGCATAGTATGTTACACTTACTGGGGTTTGATCATGAGTCGTCTCTTCAGGAAAAGGAGATGTTTTCGCTTCAGGAAGAGATTTTAAATACGCTGGGTTATGTAAGATAACCCGTTTTCGGAGGATTGATAGATAATGATAAATGTAAAGAAATATATTTTGCTCGGTACACTGATCTTATCCGGCTTGGCCTGTGTCTCCTGCGGCAAGAAGGAGGGCGGAGAGACTGCGGCTTCCGCTGTCGAAGTCGAGGAGACCGGAGAAACAGAGGTAGAGGATCCGGAAGCCTATTCCAAGGTGGAGGAGGCGATGGAAACCGAAGGAACCCAGGAAGTCAATCCCAGCGGTATAGTGGCCGAGTATGACTATGTATCCGCCTATGCCATGCCGAGGCAGGAAGAGGACGGCAAGATCAGAAGCTATCTTTCGGGGAAGCTTGTGGATAAGGAAGCCGGAACGAGAAGGCCTGTGGCGGTAATGTTAAATAATATCGAAGATGCCCTTCCGATGAGCGGTGTCTCCTATGCAGACGTGATATACGAGTGCGTGGTCGAGGGTGGTCTTACCCGTATGATGGGTATTTTTGAAAATTACGACGACCTGGACAAGATAGGTTCGGTCAGAAGCTGCCGCAACTACTTCGTCTACTGTGCCCTTGAATTCGATTCGATCTACTGTCACTACGGACAGTCCGTATACGCCATGCCTTTGCTGGAAGAGGATTTTGTGGATAACCTAAGCGGACTCGGGGCTGAAGGAGATACGGTATACTATAGGACAAACGACCGTATAGCTCCCCATAACGCCTATGCCTCAGCCAAGGGCATTGCCAAGGGTATAGAGAACTTAGGCTACAGGACTGCTTACAGGGACAATTACACCGGAAAGTTTACCTTTGCAAAGGACGGGGACGTAATAGTTCCCTCGGCGCCGGAGACTTACGACGCCACGCATATCGAGCCCGGCTATGTTATCAACAAGCCCTGGTTCGATTACAACCCGGAGGACGGAAGGTACTACCGCTTCGAATACGGGGACAAGCAGATCGACGCAGAGAACGACCAGCAGCTCTATGCAGACAACGTCGTACTGCAGTATACAACCTGGTCCACAGTGGACGACAAGGGGTATCTCGCCTTCGACTGCCATTCCGGCGGGGATATGGTCTATATTTCCAAGGGAAAGGCTGTGCCGGGAACCTGGATAAGATTTGACGGAGACCAGGGCGCTACGAGATATTTCGACAGGGAAGGTAAGGAAATAGTATTTAATCAGGGTAAGACATGGATATGTCTTATTCAGGATACGATGGGAGATAAGGTGGTAATAAAATAAATGCCGAAAAAGCTAAAGGCAAAACCCGGAAAATCGAATTTTATCTTTCAGGGTGGGATTCTTGCCATTGCGGGCGTTATTACCAGGATAATCGGCCTGTTTTACAGGGTACCGGTAACAAATATAATCGGCGATGAAGGAAACGGTTATTATGCAGCCGCATACCAGATATACAATATAATGCTGCTCATATCCTCCTACAGTCTGCCCATTGCCATATCCAAGATAGTTTCGGCAAGATATTCCAAAAAACAATACGGAAATTCATCGCAGGTATTTAAGGGAGGTCTGCTCTTTGCCTTTATTTCCGGCGGTATAGTCTGCCTTTTGGTTTTTTTTGAGGCAGATTTTTTTGCGGGAAGACTTATGAGCGAGCAGATGTCCTCGATAGCCTTAAGGATTTTTGCGCCCACCCTTCTGATAGTCGCCATCATGGGAGTCATCCGGGGATATTTTCAGGGCATGGGGACAATGATCCCTACGGCGGTCTCACAGATAATAGAGCAGATAGTCAATGCGGTAATAAGCATCCTTGCGGCCAGAGCCCTTTACGGCTACGGCATGAAGGTTTCCGCCCTTTTGCAAAACGAGCACTTTGCTCCGGCCTACGGGGCGGCGGGCTCGACTCTCGGAACTTCGGCGGGGGCGCTGGCAGGCCTGGTATTTCTTATCTTTTTGCTGCTGATCCTTTCGTCGACCCTGTCAGAGCTTCGAAGGAACGAGGAAAATCCGCAGATAGAGCCGCTCTCCTACATTGTAAAGCTAATAGTCATGACGGCGGTTCCCGTCATCTTAAGTACGGCTATTTACAACATAAGCGATGTTCTGGACAACGGAATCTTCAATAAGATCATGACCCTTAAAGGGCGCGGTATCGAAAAGACGGCCATCTGGGGTGTATATTCCGGAAAATATAAGCTCCTTATGAATGTGCCGATAGCCCTTTCAAATGCCATGAGCGCTTCCACGGTTCCGACCCTTGCGGCGTCGATGGCAGCCGGGGATCTGAAGGCCGCCAGAAGGCGGACAAATTACGCCATGCGCTTTACAATGCTTATTGCCTTCCCCTGCGCCACAGGCCTTGCGGTGTTGGCGAGCCCCATACTTACGATGCTTTTTTCCGGGGAGCAGGAGCTGGCGGCGGCTTTAATAAGGGCCGGAGCCATATCCATAATATTTTTCTCCATATCCACCCTTTCAAACGGGATACTACAGGGAATAAACCGAATGCAGATACCGGTCATAAATTCCGTTATCTCCCTTATTTTCCACCTCGGGCTTTTATACGTGATGCTCGAGAAGCTTGACTGGGGTATTTACGCCGTGCTGATCGCCAATATCCTCTTTGCCCTGTTTATGTGTATCCTAAATCAGATAGCCATAAGGAGGTTTTTAAATTATGCCCAGGAGATGAGGAGGACCTTCCTCATTCCCCTTATAGCCTCTGCCCTGATGGGCGCTGTGGTCTTCGGTGTATATAAGCTCTTTAGCCTCTTCCTCGGCAATATGTTTAGCACCCTTTTGTCCATAGTCCTCGGTGTGGGAGTTTATTTTGTAGCGATAATGAAGCTCGGCGGGGTAAAGGAGAACGAGCTTAGAGAAATGCCCGGCGGAGGCCTTGTGGTCCGGGCGGCAAGGATCTTCCATATCTTATGAAGAAAGTAGCGGTTATAGGAGCGGGCGCTTCGGGCATGGCAGCGGCGATTTCGGCTGCGAGGAGCGGGGCGTCGGTTTTTTTATTTGAACATAAAGACAGGGTGGGAAAGAAGCTTCTCCTTACGGGAAACGGGAAATGCAACCTCACCAACATAAAGATGGGACCGGAATATTTTCATTCCGGCTCGGACGTTGATGGTCTTATAAAAAGCGTTATCCGGCGCTTCGGGGCGGAGGATACGATCCGCTTTTTCGGAGAGCTCGGGATCTACACCAGAAACAGGAGCGGCAGGATATATCCCTATCCCGAGACAGCCTCCTGTGTTCTGGACGCCCTGAGGCTCGAGCTTAGAAGGTTAGAGGTTAAGGAGAGGGTTTTAAGCCGGGTTACCTCGATAAAGCGAGTTAAGGATGGCTTTGAGCTTGCTATAAAGGGGGAGCGGCAATATACGGAGCGTGCGGAAAAAGTCATAATCTGCTGCGGGGGAAAGGCAAAGCCCGAGACAGGCTCGGACGGAGGCGGGTATAAGCTCGCCGGGGAGCTGGGTCATAAGCTCATAAAGCCCCTGCCGGCGCTTACCGGGTTAAAGTCGGAGCTTCCGTTCTTTAAGGCATTGAGCGGAGTCAGAGCCGACGCGCTCTTAAGGCTGTTTATCGACGGGGAAGAGAGGGAAAGCTCTGCCGGGGAGCTGCAGCTGACGGATTACGGTATTTCGGGTATATGTACCTTCGATATTTCGGGCTCGGCAGTCAGGGCTCTTGACAGGGGGTCAAGGGTTGAGGTCTCTGTAGATTTCATGCCGGAATTTACCCCTTCCCAGGCGGGCGTCTACCTTAAGAACAGATTTGAAAACCTTAAAGACAGGGGAGCGGCTGAGCTTTTAAACGGGCTTTTCCATAAAAAGCTGAACCTCCAGTTTTTAAAGCTCATGGGAATTAGGGAAAATACGCCATATAATGAGCTTCCTTCAGACTTTTCCGAAAGGCTTTGCGGTATCGTCAAGGATTTTAAGGTGAGCATAAAGGACTACATGGGCTATGACAGGGCCCAGGTCACCTCCGGGGGAGTCGCTTTAAGCGAGGTCTCTGAAACGCTGGAATCTAAGCTCTGTCCGGGGCTCTTTTTCGCCGGAGAAGTCCTGGATGCCGACGGGATCTGCGGAGGCTATAACCTGCAGTGGGCCTTTGCCTGCGGAATCATAGCGGGAAGGAGCTCCGTACTTTGACGGAAGCAGAGACAGAGCCATGTTGAGAATAGACGATCTTAAATTTGACCACTATGCCTCCGAAGAGGAGCTAAGGACGGCTGCGGCGAAGCTGTTTCGAAGGGATGAGGGCGCGATTTTACGCTTACAGATCCTTAAGCGCTCCGTGGATGCCAGGGATAAGAGGGATATAAAGCTTATCTACTCTGTGGCCGTTGAAGTAAAGAACGAAAAAAATATAATAAGGCAGCTTAGGAACAAAAAAGTCTCCCGATATGAGGTGCATAAATATGCCATCCCAGTATCTGCGGGAAGAGTTAAGGCAAAGCCCCCGGTCGTAGTCGGCTTCGGACCCGCCGGCATTTTCGCGGCCTACGCTCTGGCAAGAGCCGGCCTTGCCCCTATTATAATCGAGCGGGGGAGCAGGTGCGAGGAGAGGCAAAGGAAGGTAGAGGAATTCTGGGAAACCGGGAAGCTCGATACCAATACCAATGTGCAGTTCGGCGAAGGAGGGGCGGGAGCCTTTTCCGACGGCAAGCTAACTACGGGGGTTAAGGACAGGGACGGAAGGCTCAGGTTCATACTGGATACCCTTGTTAAGCACGGGGCGCCGAAAGAAATACTCTACGACAGCAAGCCCCATATCGGCACGGATAAGCTCATAGAAACCGTGCGGGCCATAAGGGACGAGATCAAAGCCCTGGGAGGGCAGTTTAAATTCAATACTCTATGCACGGGCTTTAAAGAGCAGGGCGGCAGGCTTAAGGCGGTGCTTACCGGGGACGGGGAGGAGATAGAAACCGACTTTTGCATTTTGGCCATCGGCCATTCCGCCCGGGATACATTTAAGATACTTAAAGGCCAGGGGTTGGTCCTTGAGCCAAAGGGCTTTGCGCTCGGCTTAAGGATAGAGCATCTAAGGGAGAGGATAGACAGGGCCCAGTACGGGG
>CAMNBW010000136.1 GCA_946533525.1 uncultured Lachnospiraceae bacterium | reverse complement strand
GGAGATGATCGATGAAGAAAGCAATTAAGATAGTACCTGTATTGGTCCTTAGTGCGGGCCTGGCCGGCTGTTCGGTGCTGGGGGAAAACGCGGGAAGCGCAGGAAGCGTTGCGGCCTCCAAGGCGGCTGCCGCCTCATTTAACGGAGTCACTCCCGATGAGATCTTTACCGGGGAGCTGGAGCTTGAAGGAATTAAAAAGCCCTCGGAAAAAACGGAGGGAATCTCGCCCATAGAGAATGTGGCCAAATCCCTGGAGGAAGTGGGAGTAGTGGACGGTGACGAGACGGCGATCAGCGTATCCTTCCCCTTTGAGGACAACATGAAGGGCTATTCCCTTCTATATATAAAGAACCCCGAAAAGGCTTTTATGAGACTTTTTGATTCGAAGGGAAATCTGGTCCAGGAATTCGGTGAAATGGATATACAGGGAGTTCCCTACTTCAGATATGATAACCTGCTTTCGGGAGGGGAGTATAAAGGCTTTTCTGTCTATGATCCCGAAAAGAGCGGGGAGGAGTACAGCGGCTACTATTTCATCCTGAATGAAAACGACAGGAAGTTCAATTTTGACGCGATAAGCGTACCCGCCTACGACGGCCTGCTGGAGGGCACCTACAATATCCTTCTTTATACCGAAAAAAGGGAGGAGACGTCAGGCAGCAGGGACTTCTATCAGGTTTATTGGGAGGTGGGAAAGTGCCTCAATGTAAAGCGCTGGGAATATGAGATAGAGGACGGCGACTATGAGAAGACCTCGATGAAGATCTTTGATTCCATGGAGGATAAGCTGATATATGAAGGCCCCATGGAGCTCGATAACGACCTCGAGCCCATTAATCAGGATTTCTATAAATCCATGATTATCAATAACCTCCAGGTCTACCCCGAGGAGCTTGAGGATGAAGTTATCTTCTATACCGGAGAGCTTAAGGAAAAGCCTGAGAGCCTTTCCGAAAATGAAGAGGAGCGCGAGGAGGAGCTGCCCGAGCAGGTGACCGAAGAATATAAGGATCTGAAGGAGTGCCTTAAGGCAAAGGGACTGGACGAGGGAGCGGTTCTCGGCGGGTATGATGACGAATTCGGCAATAAGGAATTCGAGGTCTATTACGATAAAGATAACGGTAAAGGACTGGCGGTAAGCTATCGCTGGTACTACAGCCCTTCCCTTGAGAAGAAGGCCGTTATAGAGGCCTTTCCTGTGGCAAAATATGAAAGGTCGAAGAAGACCTATTCCTTCCAGCCCATGAGCCTTACGGCGGAGGAAAAGATGTCCGGCTATTCCAAGAGCTCGGAATATATCTCAGGACAGCTTCGCAATCTCGAGATACGGGATTTTGACCGCACCATGGAAGACGGGCCCGGGTACGAGACCCTTATCCGGGAAAACTACGTATACAGGGACGACGGAAGCCTCTATTACCATGGACGATCCCACAATGCCTACTACTACGGCATTGACTATATGGCGATGAATGAGAAGTACGACCTTTCCTCGAGGATGGTATATTCCTCGACGCTTGTGATGACGGGTTCAAATGAACTCTACAATTTCTACGAGGGAGATTCCAGGAAGATAAAATATCAGATCTTTCTGGATAAGTCGGACGACGGAACAGTCAGTATTGAAATTAACGAGGTGAAGTGAGGAGACTTACGTTCATCAGGATCAGGGGATGAAGGATAAGAAGGAAGAAAATCAGGCCATAAAAAGCTGGAAGATACTTTTTAACAGGGACGAGGAGACAAACATTACATCCTGCCGCATGGTATGTGTTATCTTTGCTATCATCTGCGGACTTTTTGTTCCGATAAACTTATACGTCGGAAGTACGAACATGGCCATCGCAAACGCGATCATCTGCATCGTCATGCTGGTCAACCTTATCGGGATCATGAAGCTGAATACCGTGAAGTACGCCACACCCACACTGGTAGTGCTCATGGTCTTAGTAACTATCTACTATCTGTATTCAGGCACGACGGAGGGCTTCAGTATCCTTTGGATAGTGCTGGTGCCTGCCTTTGCCATATACATGATGCCGTTCCAATACGGCATCCTCACCTCCGGCCTGGCGGAGCTTATCTTCATACTGGTTTTGTGGACACCTCTTGGAAACGGGGCTTATCAATACTCCGAAACCTTTAAAACCAGATTTCCAATCCTCTTCTTTGCCGATATAGTTATGTCGGTACTCATAAAATACCAGCTCAATAAGAGTGCCATAGAGCAAAAGGAGCTTACCGAAAAGAGCATCTACTATAAGGAACAGGCGGAATCCGCCAACAGGGCGAAAAGCGACTTCCTTGCCAGCATGTCCCATGAGATACGGACCCCGATCAATTCCATACTGGGAATGAACGAGATGATATTAAGGGAAAGCCGTGAGGAGGATACCCTGATGTTCGCCACAGACATCGAGAGGGCGGGAAAGATTCTGCTGTCCCTGGTAAACGAGATCCTGGACTTTTCCAAGATAGAGTCCGGTAATGTGAAGGTAGTGGAGGACGAGTATTCCTTAAGCGCACTTTTGGGAGATGTGCTGCAGCTTACAGAGCCCCGGGCGCGAAAGAAGGATATTCACGTGATCATAGACGTGGATGAAAATACCCCCGAGGAGCTTTTCGGCGACGATGTCAAGATAAGGCAGATCGCGACCAACCTGATGACAAACGCCATAAAGTATACTGATGCCGGCGGGGAGGTCAGGCTCAATGTGGGCTTTAAGGAGCAGTCAAAGGACAATATCCTCCTTAGCATTGAGGTCAAGGACAACGGCAGAGGTATAAAGGAAGAGGACAGGGAGAGGCTCTTTACCGCCTTTCAGAGGCTGGATGAGAATATCAATAAAGCCGTGGAGGGAACCGGGCTGGGGCTGGCCATTTCCTATAGCTATGCACAGATAATGGGAGGCACTCTGGAGGTGGAGAGTGAGTACGGCATAGGCTCCTGCTTTTATACAAGGCTCCCCCAGAAGGTGACCGGGACGAAGAAGGTCGGAAAATTTGAGAAGGATTACAGGAATTATCATGTAAGGAAGAGGGAGTACCGGCAGGCCTTTACCGCACCGGAGGCACATATCCTCGTGGTGGACGACAACGAGATGAATCTGCAGGTGGTAAAAAATCTCCTTAAAAAGACTGAGGTTAAGACCGACCTCTGCCCCAGCGGCTCCAAGGCGCTGGTATTTCTGGAAAACTATACCTACGATGTAATCCTGCTTGACCATATGATGCCGGAGATGGACGGCATAGAGACACTTAAGAGGATAAGGGAGAGGATAAGCGCCGAGAAGCTTCCCGCTATAGCCCTTACGGCAAATGCGATTAGGGGAGCGAGGCAGATGTATCTGGACAACGGTTTTCAGGAGTATCTTACGAAGCCCATAAAGGGCGAGGAGCTCGAACAGATGCTCATAAGATTTCTGCCGGAGGGCAAGGTTCATCTTACAGAGGCTTCCGGTGAGCAGCCCTCCGAGGGAACGCCGGCGGAGGCGGGAGAGACAGACGACAGCAGCGACATCCTGTATATAGACGCCAAACACGCCCTGGAGTATGCGGGAGACGATGCGGAATTTGCCGCCATGAACAGGGAGCTTTTCCTGTCGAGTGTAGGGGAGACCCAAAAAAGACTTTCCGACAGCTTTGCCGCAGGGGATTTTAAGGAATACGGCATTGCCGCCCACGCCCTTAAAAACAATCTCTTTACCATAGGAGCCGACCGCCTTGGGGAAGCGGCTAAGAAGTTGGAGCATGAGTGCAAGGGGAACAACTTCGACTATGTACGGGAGAACAGACAGTATTTTGAAGAGAATCTCGATAAGCTCATAGACAGGCTGAAACGCCAAAGCTCCTGAGGAAAAAAGAATAAAGCATTCATAAAAACATTCATAAAATCTTTACAAATCGAACATGAAACAACACTCTAATGTTGTTGCATGGTGTTGGCTTCATAGTATTCCCCTATTAATCCCACAGAAATACTCTATTTACAATTTGTTAATAATTTGATAAACTTTTCACGTATTTGGGACTTGCTTCTTAAAGCGGACTCAAAAAGGGTGATGTAAAAGTCAAAGGTGCGTCAGCACCTTCCGGGCACAGGATGTGATTATCGAGCTTGCTCGAGACAATCGTCTCTTGCGTCAGGAAAGAGCACGAAGTGCTTTTGACGTTTACATAGACAAAGATTTATTTAAGGAGGAATGAAACAAAATGATGAAAAAGGTTTTAGCAGCAGCATTAGTAGCTTCTATGTCGTTAAGCCTTGTAGCTTGCGGCGGAGCAGCAGCTCCTGCAGCAGATGCGGCAGCACCGGCGGCAGATGCAGCTCCTGCAGCGGAGGAAGCTCCCGCAGCAGAAGAGGCACCGGCAGCAGAGGAAGCTCCCGCAGCAGATGCGGCAGCAGCAGAGGGTGGCAAGCACTATAAGCTGGGTTACACCTGCATGGACGGCACAAACCCCTTCTTCGTAACTATCGAGGATGAGATGAGGTCCCTCATCGAGGCAAAGGGCGATACCTTTGTAAGCACTGACCCCGGTAACGACGTAACAAAGCAGATCTCACAGGTTGAGGATATGCTTTCACAGAACCTTGACGGTCTCTTCATGAACCCTGTTGATGCAGAGGGTATCACACCCGCTCTTGACCAGGCTAAGGAAGCAGGCGTTCCCATGGTTGGTTTTGATACAGAGGTAGCTGATCTTTCTTACCTCGTTTCCTACACAGGTTCCGATAACTACAACGCCGGTAAGGTTTGTGGTGAGGACCTTGTTAAGAAGTGCCCTAACGGCGGAGACATCCTTGTACTTGATTCTCCTACAATGCAGTCTGTTACAGACAGAACCAACGGCTTCCTTGATGCTATCGAAGGAAAAGGCTTCAACATCGTTGGACAGCAGGATGCAAAGGGTAACCTTGAGGTTGCTATGGGTATCGCAGAGGACCTTCTCCAGGCACATCCCGATGTAGTAGCTATCTTCGGCGGAAACGATCCTACGGCTCTTGGATGTCTTGCAGCAGCTAATGCAGCAGGTATCAAGGACTGCAAGATCTACGGCGTTGACGGTTCACCTGACATCAAGGCTGAGCTTGCAAGTGGCGACACTCTTATCGAGGGAACAGGAGCACAGTCTCCCGTATCTATCGCTGACAAGGCAGTTGAGATCATGTACGATTACCTTGCAGG
>CAMNBW010000135.1 GCA_946533525.1 uncultured Lachnospiraceae bacterium | reverse complement strand
TCCTTTTTTATTTTATTGTATTACATAATCCGCCAATCCTTCTATCTGCGTCAGTTTGTCAAGGATCTTCTCACATGAGAATCTGCCTTCCGAAATGACCATCGCCTGGGGATATGCCTTCCAGGCAAAGGCATCAACCCCCTTGATCTCATTGTTATAAAGCTTCAGAGCCTCTCCCCTTATGAATTTATGCAAAAGGCTCTGCAATATTTCAGACAGATCCTTATTTATGACACTGCCGTACATCTCCAGACCCTCATTGTTCCCAAGCAGCGCCGCCGCTACGTCAACCGAACCGGAACCGAGCTTCTCGATCACCGCCTTTTCGTCCCAGTACATGAGATGCACCTTATTTCCGCCTTCTGACAGCTTCGCCGCGCTGCGGTAGGTCCTGAGAGCGATCCATTGATCCATGAGCTTTGATTTCGCCTCCTGCTCTGAGGTTGAGGCTGTCTCGGTCTCAAGAAACTCCCGTATTGTCTTTTCAACGGTCGAATCTGTATAACTTTCAATGTCCGAAATATTCGCCGCCACTATTCTTTCATAATTCTCCGGACCGATAAAAGCTCGATACAGACGGCTTTCACTGCTCGGAATGCCGATTATGAACTCTATTCCCGCGGCAGCCCCTTCTTTATATGCCTGAAATACATCAACGGGGATCAGGGCTCCGTCACGGGTCGGCGTACACATATCCTTCCAAAGTCTCTGGGCCGCATTCTTTAATGTCTCCGTATCCAGCTTTGTAAGCTCCTCCATAGTGGAAGTCTGCGTTTCATTTAAAAGGTCCCTTGCCACTCTCCTGGCTCCCTCAGGACTGTCGTATGCTACACCCGGGTCGCCAACGAACACAAGGGCTTTCGAAAACAGCCCCCTCGCCTCCTTGCTGGCTGCCAGCAGCGCGATAGAGATTGCTCCGGCGTCAAAACCGATCACCGTTACCCTATTGGGATCTCCTCCGAAGGCGGCGATGTTTTCCTTTATCCACCGCAATGCCGCTATCTGGTCAAGAAGTCCCAGGTTTATGGCATCAGGATAAGCCTCTCCTCCGGGAACCTCCGAAAAATCTATGTAGCCGAAGATACCCAGCCGGGACGTAAAGCTTACGAATACGGTATCCGGATACCTGTTTATATAATTTGTGCAATCCATCAGAGGATCCGCAGTGCCGCCGAAGCTGAAATCGCCGTTGTGGAACCATACAATGACCGGTTTTTTTGTTTCTTCCTTTTGATTCGAGACACTGATATTTAAGTAAAGACAATCCTCACTTTGGCGGTGATGCTTTAAGATCACTCCATCATGCTCGACCTGTATGGCCGAGGCTCCAAAATTCTTTGCCTCGAAGACAGCATCTGAGGAAGGGAGGGGTTCGGGTGCCTTCCATCTCAAGTTCCCCACCGGAGGCTTCGCATAGGGAATGCCGTGATAGTAAATGAGCTCCCCCTCTCCTTCTCCCACATAGATACCGGTCCTTGTCTTTACTGCCAGATCGGCATCGTATTCACCGGTGATTGGGCGATTCTGTCCGTTTATTT
Source organism: uncultured Lachnospiraceae bacterium (assembly GCA_946533525.1). Taxonomy (GTDB): domain Bacteria; phylum Bacillota; class Clostridia; order Lachnospirales; family Lachnospiraceae; genus NK4A144. The sequence goes on along the minus strand of CAMNBW010000135.1, from coordinate 3,672 downwards.
CGTCAATTTCCTCTTTGTCAACATCAAATACATAGCCTTTGCTGCCGTCCCCATAGACACCGCGGATCTTTTTTATGTGGTAGGCACGGATAAGCAGATTCACCACGAAGCCGATTATGGGGAGACCTACGGCGAATGCGAATTCCTCCTCCAGATATGAGATCAGCGAAACGCCAAGCCATTTCAGGGAAATGTACTGGGCTGCCAGAAAGACAACAAAGATCGCAACAAAGGCGAATATCCTGTTCCCGGGCTTTGACTGAACTTTTTTGCTGAAAACTATTTTGCTTATGATCTCTTCGAAGGCAATTCCGACGGCAAAGCTTGCCAAAACACATATAAACGGCGAACAGCCAAGGTGGTTTGCAACAGCTTCTCCGTAGCCGTAGCCCATGGCTGCAATGAATGCAACCATAAAATCATCTATCGTAAACAGTTTTTTCATCACACCTCTATTAAAGGAGTTTTCTCCCCGGTAATTTCTGATTTACAGCTCATAGCTGCTCCACTACTTTGTAAAGGCGCCAACGAAGGCCTTAGCATCCGCCTCGCTCATTCCTTTCTGGGAGACAAGCTGATCGACATACCAGTCAACAGCGCCGGCTGCCGCATTTTTAAAGGAATCGGAATCGATCTTGTCGATAGTCGTAACCTCCATGGCCCCGCTCTTCGTCCATTCCTCCACAAGCTTCTCCACATTTTCACGATTTATGGTCTTCTGGTACTCCACCGCCTTTGCGGCATTCGCGTCAATTACAGCCTTCTGCTCATCGGTAAACTGATCGTATGCCCTCTGATTGATGCAGAAGAAAAGGCAGTCATAATAAGCGTTCCATAAGGAAATATAATCCTGAACATCCTGTACGGAGGCGGAGGCTATAGCAGTTTCCGGGTTCTCCTCACCGTCCACTGTGCCCTGCTGCAGCGCCGTATAGGTCTCGGCCCAGTTCATGACCGAAGCGTCACAGCCCCACTCCCTGTAAACCTCGGCGCAAAGGTCGTTGGAGCATATCCTCATCTTGATGTCGGAAAGATCCGCCACAGAGGTAATGGGCTTTTTGGAATTTGTGATCTGGCGGAAGCCGTTTTCCGCGATCCCCTCACACTTTAAGCCGTATTCTGAAAGAACGCTCTTTAAGCTCTCTCCGCCCTCACCGGCCATTACAGCGTCAACACTGTCGTAGTTATCAAAGATATAGGGCAGGGAAACCACGTTGAAGCGGGGATCGAAGTTGGCATATATCAGGTTGGAATGCAGGGAAACCTGAAGGGTGTTGCCATCCATAAGGGCCTGAATGCCCGCAACCTGATCGCCGTTCGTAAGCTGTTCTCCGGCATATACGGCCACCTGAACCTTGCCCCCTGTGGACTCCTGCATAAGGGCGTTGAAGTAATAGCCCGCCTGAGCCCAGGTAGAGGTATCGCCTGTCGAGCAGTCAAAATTCCATGTAGTTTCCGGCCATTCATCGGAGCCGGTGTACTTTGCCGCCTCGGAGGACGCCACAAAGCGGTCCGAAGCCTCGTAATCCTGATAGCTTAAGCCGGTTGCAGATGTCGTAGCTGTCGCTGCCGCAGCAGTTCCCGCTGCCGCGCTGTCACCCGCTCCCGCAGAAGCCCCGCCCGCACCGCAGGCAGTCATCGTTGCCGTCATTGCCGTTACAAGCAGCAATGCCAAAATCTTTTTCATGAATTTTCCCTCCTTTATTATAGGGGGTTTAAGCCCCCGGTAATATCTGATTTACAGCTCATAGCTACTCCGCTGCTTAAAAAAGTCGTATCTTAATGGCTGAAGATCAGGCTTATCTGCGGCACATATGTTACCAGCAAAAGCACCACAAGGCAGGCGATGATCATCGGTACCACCGACTTCGATATCATAGGCAGAGTAACGTTATGATACACCTCTTTCCCCTCTTTGGCGGAAAGAGCAGCATCTTTTATCTTAAGTCCCATAGCCACGAAGAGGTTGACTCCCACGGGAGGCGTCACCTGGCCGATGGCGAGGTTTACCGTCGCCAGTATGCCGAAAGCGATGGGGTCATAACCCAGTTTCAGCGCAACCGGCAGCATTATCGGGATGAAGATATACATAGCCGAATTTGCATCGATAAAGCAGCCCGCTATAAGGAAGATGATATTTACTATGATAAGGAAGATCACCCTGTTGGCGGAGACGCCGGCCAAAAGCTGCTGCGCGGCCTGGGAAATCCCGAAGAGCGTACAGCAGTAGGAAAAAAGCGACGCCGACGCCACTATGAGCATTATCCCGCCGGTGGTCTTGGCCGAATCCACCATGATGTCAAAGAGGTCCTTAAGCTTTACCTCGCGGTAAATAAAGACTCCGACTATGAGTCCGTAGATTACCGAAACTGCCGCCGCCTCGGTGGGGGTGAAAATTCCGCCGTAGATGCCTCCGAGGATGATAACGGGCATTAAGAGCCCCCAAAACGCTTCCTTGAAGCTCTTCCAGCGCTCTTTCCAGCTTCTCTTCGGATGGGCGGGCTTTATACCATTCTTATTTGCCTCCACCAGTACGACTATCGCCAGCGCCAGTCCCATCATTATACCGGGGATGATACCGGCCATGAACATTTCTCCGACATTGGTATTGGCTATCGAGGAATAGACCACGAAGGCTATCGAGGGCGGTATCACTATGGCTATTGAGCTCGAGGTCGCCATGAGCCCCTCGGAAAAGGACGCCGAGAAACCGGACTCTATCATAGCCGGAACCAGCACTGCCCCCAGGGCGGCAACCGTAGCGGGTCCCGAGCCCGAGATCGCTCCGAAGAAGCAGGCGACTATTACGCAGACTATAGCCATTCCTCCCTTCCGGTGACCTACGCAGTCGTCTATAAAGGTTACAAGCCGGGTCGATATTCCGGCCTTTGCCATGATATTCCCGGACAGCACGAAAAAGGGTATTGCCAGAAGCAGGAATTTCGCTGTTCCCGTATAGGTATTGGTGGCTATGATGCTTAAGTCCAGCATGGAAAACTTCGGATCCACTGCCGAGGCCACAAGGACGGTGAGCGCCGAGCTCATGCCTAAGCAGATCGCTATCGGGACACCGATTATCAGCATTGCGAAGAAGGAAATAAAAAGTATAGCGGTTATCATGACTTTGCCTCCTCCTTTGCACTGTCCTTAACACAAAAATCTATGCAGTTTTCTATGAAATGAAGGGCGAGCGAAAGACCCCCTATCAGAACGAAGGACCAGAACAGGCTCTTACTTATATGCAGAATGGGGCTGAAGGTATGGTCAGCGCCCATCCTTCCAAGGCCCTGCCAGGCCAGTATCAGCGAATATATGACGGCTATTACCGTTGAAATAATATGCAGAACCTTCCTTGTGCCGGGTCCCACATGATCGGGGACAAGAGCCAGATTTACAAGATCGCCCGTCCTTGCGGCAACTCCCGCTGCCAGCAGCGAGATCAGCACGAAGACCGCCACGACTATTTCCTCGACAAAGCCCCAGGAATGGTGGAAGATGTACCTTGCGATGACATTTCCGAAGGTCAGTACCAGGACCAGCACAGAGGCAAGAGCCAGCACCACCTCTTCAATTAATGTAATAAAATACATTATTTTCTTATATACTTGCATAAATAACCTCTTTTTATACATCGTTTCCCAATTATAGTGTCATATTTTATACAACGTCAAG
>CAMNBW010000134.1 GCA_946533525.1 uncultured Lachnospiraceae bacterium | reverse complement strand
GTGCAGAGCAATGTTCCGATGCAGAGTAATATTCCAATGCAGAGCAATGTTCCTGTACAGAACAGCTTCCCGGTGCAGGGCAGTTATCCCATGCAGGATAATTATTACCCGCAGAACAATATTCCTTATGAGAGCTTTCATGCTGCCTCATATATGGAACAAAAAGGCTATTCGGGCGACAGCGGGTCTACAGGTCATAATAATTCAATGAATGATATATTTGATAAGATAATACAAGATGGAATCGGCAGCTAAGGATAAAAAAGGACAAAACAGCAAAGAAGACAAAATGACGAAACTCTATGTCCTGGAGCTCATAATGCCCGTCATAATGCTTTTGAGCCTGACACTTGTTTCCTTTTTTGTGGTTATGTATATTTCAAACAGCGGAATATATCCTGCCGGTGCAGACACCATGTATGAGATGCACAGGGGGAACTTTATCTATAATAACTGGATGAAGGGTGTTGCATTTCCGGTCTATGATCCCACCTGGTACAACGGTATCGAGCTTTTAAGGGTTGAGCCTCCGCTGGTTCCCTACCTTATAGCATTGTGCCTGCTGTTTATGCGGGGCAATGCCTATATTAGCTATCTCCTGTTCGTTATCCTTTTGCTGATCGTTGGATGTACCTGCTGGTATGTGGTAGGCATGAGGGAAAACCGCCCAGTTCTTGGCTGGATGATGGGAATTCTATGGTTCTTTATGCCGACCAATCTTTATACGCTTTTCGGTGAAGGAAATCTGGGAAGGGCCATGGTCAATGCCCTGCTCCCCCTGTTTATATTCTATGTTTCAAATTATCTAATGTACGGCAGTTGGAGGATAATCCCCAAGCTTATAGCGGTTTATTCTGTTATAGCCCTTAGTTCCCTAAACTATTCGGGGATGCTTTTTATAGCCGCCATATTTTATATGGTGGTTTACCTTATAGCAAACAGGACAGCAAGGCGCTTCAGAAGGCTTTTCGGCGCATTGTGCCTGCCTTATGCGGTTATAGGGCTTTGGCTTTATAATGCGGTAAAAACCGGAGTCATAGATTTTGGCAATGCGGAGACTGTCGGGGATTATTTCCAAACCCTGTTTATAAGTGTAAATCCATTTTTCCGTACGGCGGTGTCCGTGGATGTCTATTATTTTGGTTTAGCCACCTTTCTTATATGTATATTTGGGGTGATATGCTCTAAGAGAAAGCAGATTCCCGGGTTTCTGACGGCTGTATTGATATTGTTGTTTTCTACTGAACTGTTTTTCCCGCTGCTTTCATTGATGCCGGCGCACAGGTTTTTCCTGATGTTAAAATATCTTCCGGTAGCTGCCTGCCTTGGCCTTTTAAGCCTTCTGCAGTGGAGGACCCTTAAAAAGGAGCTGCTCTTGTTCTGCCTTATATTTTTGTGCATCGATGTCCTTCCCTCCCTTTGGTTCATAAGAGGCTACGGGAACGGAAAGGATCCGGCGGACAGATATACTCAGATAATTGAGGAGACCCTTATAGGGGAAGCCAAGGAAATGACCAGACAGAGACTGGCCTTCCTGGACGGCGGAGATCTGGGGTCTACAGGAGCATATCTGATAACGGATTTTGGAGACAAAATTATGTCAACCTATGGCTATGGTTGGGAGGGGGCTGCTACAAAGAGAAATATAAACCAACTGGAGCTCGCCCTGCAGGACGGCTACTATCCCTACATATTTGACAGAATGCTCCAGCTTGGAAATGACAGTGTGATAATCAAAAAGGATAAGCTCATGTCGGAGGAAGGGGATCCCGAATACGGAAGACTCAAGGAGGCGGCGAAGCTTTCGGGCTACGATGTGGTCGATGAAAATAGTAAGTATATATTTTTCCATCAGGATATTTCCGGAAATTGGGGTACGGTTGAAAAGTATAAGGGGATAGGAATAGGAAGTGCGGCGGCAACTCTTTCGCTGGCCTATCCAACTATCGAGGAGACAGAGGAAGATAATCTGAATAACTATACCTTTGATGAACTCTCAAAGTATGATGTGATCTATTTGAGCGAATTTACCTATGACAGCTTAAGCGATGCCGAGGAGCTGATAAAGAGGCTTGCGGATAACGGAAACCAGATAGTCATTCTGGCGGACGGGATCCCGGAGAACAGGGAAAACCGTATGAAGGTTTTTCTTGGAGTTACCTGTAATCTTATAAAATTTAAGAACAGCTATCCTGAGCTTGAGACGGTAGACTACGGCGTTTTGAACTGCGACCTCTTTCCCCTTAGCTACGCGGACTGGTCCTGCTACTATGTAAATGGGCTTGACAAGGTTCAGGGAAAGCTTACGGATGCGGGCGCAGAAATAGATTTTTACGGGACTGTCTATAATGACAATATCCATTTTATAGGTTTGAATATTCCTCTGTACTACTACCTTACCGAGGATCCGTCCATTGGAAAGATAATGTACGATGTGATGATGATGGAGCCGGGAACCATGCCCGAAAGAAAGGTCGCTCCCATGGATATAGTTTACACTCCCACAGGAATAAGTATAAGCTGCAAAGAATTAATAAACACCGGCCTGGGGATACAGGACTGCTTCTCCTCCGAAAGGCCCTTGATCAGCCGGAATTACCTCATGGCAGTGGAAGAGGGAACAACAGACATCACCTTCATCCACCCATATTTCTGGCAGGGACTTTCCCTCACCCTCCTCGGCCTCGCCCTAACCGTCCTGTACACGATATATCTGAAGAAGAGGTCGATGGATTCGGAGAGTTAGGGTAAACACAAAGAAACTGGCAGACAAAAGACATGATTTGAAAAACTTCGTTGAATGGAAACAACATTACGGTGAATAGCTTGAAGAAAGAAGATCCAGATTATATTAAAATAAAACAAAAACTTAAAGAAAAGAAGAAGGCGGAGAGGAAGCTTATGTTTGAAGTTGTTGCTCCTTCTCTTGCGATTGTGTTGGGTATTTGTATCATACTGATTATCCTTTTTAAGGTGGGGCTTTTTGGTGTATTAAAAACGGGGCTGAATACTGGCCGGACATCGGAGACAGCTTCAGAGACAGTGAGCGATTCTGCCATAAAAAAATTTATCGGTATTAAAAATATGGACGGACAGGATTCCGCTAAAAGGCTTACCAACAGCTTTCAAAAAAAAGGTCCATATACAGAGGACGGCGTAAGTTATTATTACAGAACCGGGAAGTCATATATAGAAATTTATGATGGAAAAGAATTTGTCCCTGTTTTTATGAAAGGGGTCAATCTTGGAGTGGGAAAGCCGTGGTATTTTCCGGGAGAGCTTGCAATCACGAAAGAAGAATATCTTCGTTGGTTTCAGGAAATATCAGATATGAATGCCAACTGTATCAGAGTATATACTGTTCAAAACCCGGACTTTTATGAGGCTTTTTATGATTTTAATACGCATTCACCTGTACCGTTGTTTCTTTTTCACGGAACATGGTATAACGAGGATATTTTGTTAAGCACGAATGACGCTTTTGACAAGAATCTTCGAAATGAACTTTACAAAGAAGAAATGGATATCATTGATATAATTCATGGGAACTGTACTATCGAGCCGAGACCTGGACACGCATCAGGTGAATATACGTGGGACATTTCGCCCTGGTGTATAGGTTGGATTTTGGGGATTGAATCGGATGCGGCCTTTGTTGGGGGAACCAATGAAAAGCATCCTGAAAAAACTTCATATAACGGAACGTATTTTAATGCTTCGGATGTTTCTCCTTTTGAGGTTTTCTGGGCTGAAACGTCAGATGAAATAGTCAAGTATGAAATGGATAAATATGGGATGCAGAGACCGCTGACATATACCAATTGGCCTACTACAGACATCATGAAGCATCCCAGTGAATCGCACCCCAGCGAGACAATGAATAAAGAGGATGCCTTCAGCCTGAACATTGAGAATATCGTTCCAACAGATAAGTATAAGGCGGGTATTTTTGCATCCTATCATATATATTCATATTATCCTAATTTCATGTATACCGATAAGGATTATTCGTCATATGTGGATGAAGACGGTGAAGTAAACACCTATATGGCTTATCTTAAAGATCTTATCTCGCACAGCAATATTCCTATAATGGTAGGGGAGTTCGGAATTCCTACCTGTAAAGGACTTACTCACACTAATACTGTCACCGGTTTCAATCAGGGCAATGTTGATGAAAAGAAACAGGGTGAAATACTGGCGCATATGATGGAGGATATTAAGGATGCTGGTTATGCCGGAGGTTTGATATTTACATGGCAGGATGAATGGTTTAAGCGAACGTGGAATACAATGGATTATACTGATTCCGATCGGCGTGCTTACTGGAATGATGTAATGACAAATGAGCAGCATTTCGGACTTTTGGATTTCGTTCCGGGAGATGGAGACAGGAGTACGGTAGTTCTGGATGGGGAATCCTCTGATTGGAATTTGAAAGCGAGACTGATAAGCCATAACGGCATTGATCTGTCGGCAACCTATGACTGTGCTTTTCTGTATTTGATGTTACAAAGTGACGGTACTGATTGGGATCACAAAAGGGTAACCATACCTATAGATGTTACGCCGCTGTCAGGCAGTTCAAAATATAATGATCTTGTGCTTGAACGCGAGGCTGATTTTGTATTGGTTTTGGATGGAAAAGATAATTCCAATCTCTATGTGCAGGAGTATTATGACAGATTTCCGTTTACGTACAGGAAATATAGTGACATTATACCTGAATTTGAAGCTCCCGTAAAAAACGGTTCAAAATTCGGGGATATAAACTATCTTTTGGAACGTCAATTAAAACTTGCCGATAGAGATGAAACTATTCCTCTCAGGGTTTTTAATGCCGGCAAGCAGTTATATGGAACGACGGACTACGAAGCAGAAGAATACAATTCGATAGCGGATTTTTATTACAAGGGAAATACGCTTGAAATACGCATCCCCTGGCAGCTGTTGAACTTCCGTGATCCTTCCACCAAGGAAATAGAGGACGACTTTTGGAACATAGGTGATTTTGCCGGAAAAACAATAGATCAGATCTATATTGGTATGACCGATAATGATGAGGGGAAGGTTGAATTCGCCCCGTTCACCTGGGATAATTGGGAAAATTATCCATATTTTGAGAGACTTAGAAAAAGCTATTATATTATCCAGGATCTATTTAGCAGAATTTGATCCTAAAATAGTTCTAACCAGTTTAAGAAAAGCCTCCATCAT
>CAMNBW010000133.1 GCA_946533525.1 uncultured Lachnospiraceae bacterium | reverse complement strand
CCCTGACTCAACTCCGGGCTCATCCCGGCTCATATCCCTTATCCCACCTCAAAGCACGAAACATAGTGGTGCTCCTCCACCATCTTCCGCTCGGGCCTCTCCTTAAAGCATCTTTCGGTGGCAAGAGGGCATCTGTCCGCAAAAAGACAGCCGGGACCCGGATTTATGGGGCTCGGAACCTCTCCCTTTATCTCGATCCTTTTCTTATTCCTCGTAACCTCCGGATCGGCTATCGGTATCGCCGAGAGCAGCAGCTTCGTATATGGATGCTGCGGTCCCGCGAAGAGTGCCTCTGTCGGCGCCTCCTCAACTATGTGCCCCATATACATTACCGCTATCCGGTCGGAAATATACCTGACGACGCTTAAGTCATGCGCGATGAAAAGATATGTAAGCCCCATATCCTCCTGCAGCTTCTTAAGCATGTTTATGACCTGCGCCTGGATCGAAACATCCAAAGCGGAGACCGGTTCGTCGCAGACTATGAATTCGGGATTCACGCTAAGCGCCCGGGCTATGCCTATCCTCTGCCTCTGTCCTCCTGAAAACTCATGGGAGAACCGGGACATATGCTCCTTGCCGAGTCCGACCCTGTTTAAAAGCTCCTCTACCTTATCGTCGAGAATGGCGTCGGTAGCGAGCCCGTGCAGCAGCATTCCCTCCCCGACTATCTCCTTGACCGTCATCCTGGGATTAAGGGATGAATAGGGATTTTGGAATATCATCTGAATCTTCTGGTGGAATAAATTTTCCTCCTCCGCCGACAGTCCGTGAATTTCCTTATTTTTATATAATATCCTGCCCTCAGTGGGCGCTAAAAGCCTCGTTATCGTCCGCCCGAGAGTCGATTTTCCACAGCCCGACTCTCCTACAAGGCCGAGGGTCTCTCCCTTATAGACCTTAAGGCTCACCCCGTCCACCGCTTTTAAAACGGCTTTGCCCGAGATCTTAAAATACCTCTTTACTCCCTCCACCGTGATAAGCGGCTCTTCCTTTCCTCCTGCAGATCCGCCGTAATATACCGCTCTGCTGCCGGTCTCGGCGCCGCGCTTGCCGGGCTTTTTAAACTCCACCTCCGGTGCATATTCATGCTTTAAGTGACACGCCACCATATGTGAATCCACCAGACTGTAGGTCTTTGGAGGAAAGGCGTTGCAGACATCCATGCAGTATTCGCACCGCGCCGCAAAGGGGCAGCCCTTCGGCGGCGAGAAAAGATCCGGCGGTGTGCCTTCAATTGGCGTCAGCACATTGTTTTTATCCATATCGAGTCTCGCTATGGAGTTTAAGAGTCCGTTCGTATAGGGATGGGCCGTCTCGTAAAAGATCTCGTCCACCATTCCCTCTTCCACGATCTTTCCCCCGTACATGACGAGCACCCGGTCGCAGATCTTCGCTATTACTCCAAGGTCATGAGTTATCATGATTATGGCCGTATCCAGCTCATTCCTAAGCTCCAGCAGCAGATCGAGTATCTGCGCCTCTATCGTTACGTCAAGCGAGGTCGTGGGTTCGTCGCATATAATGAGGGACGGACGGCTGACCAGCGCCATTGCGATCATTATCCTCTGCTTCATTCCTCCCGAAAGCTCATGGGGATACTGGTTATATCTCTTTTCCACATCGGATATGCCGACGCGCTTCATCATCTCGATAACTTTATTTTTAATTTCCCGTTTGCTTATATCCGTTCTGGAATGGAATACCTCGGCTATCTGATCCCCGACCTTCATCGTGGGATTGAGGGATGTCATGGGGTCCTGAAAAATAAAGCCGATCTCTCTGCCCCGCACCTTTCGGAGGTCCTTTATGGACAGCTTCATCAGATCCTGCCCGTCAAAGATTATCTCCCCCTTTGAGCTGAAGCCGGGCGGCTCGGGATTTAAGCGCAGGATGGACTGTGCGGTAACCGACTTGCCGCATCCCGACTCACCTACTATCCCCAGTATTTCCCCCTTATTAACGCTAAAAGAGACATCGCGTACAGCCTTTACGGTGCCTCCGTAGGTATTAAACGAATATGTAAGATTTTTTACCTCGAGAAGTTTTTCACTCATTACAAATTATCCTTCACTGCCCCTGAGCCTCGGATCCAGCGCATCTCTGAGCCCGTCTCCCAAGAGATTAAGGGCAAGCATGGTACTGCATATAAAAAACGCCGGAATAAGCACCTCATGCGGTGCCACCCTGAGCATCTTGATTCCCTCCTTGGCAAGTATCCCCCAACTGCAGTTGGGCGGCGTGATCCCGAGTCCTATATAGCTTAAAAACGCCTCCTGAAAGATCGCTCCCGGGATCGCCATACAGAGATTAGTCACCAAAAGCCCCATGATATTGGGGATTATATGTCTTATTATTATGGAAAGATCCTTGACTCCGAGCACCTTGGCCGCCAGCACGAAGTCCTGGTTTTTAAGCCTGTATACCTCGCCTCTGACAAAGCGGCAGGTGCCTATCCACCCCACTATGCACATCGCTATTATAAGCGTCGCCACTCCTCTTCCGATGACCACCATTACGAGTATGGTCACTATAAGGGAGGGGATGCCGTAGAGGATGTCAACTATCCTCATGACCACCATATCGAGCTTCCCGCCGTAGTAGCCGCTTAAGCCCCCGATTACCGCTCCTATGCACATATTTATGGTAGCCGCGCTTAAGCCTATGGTCAGGGATACCCTTGCGCCCATCCATATCCTTACCCATAGATCCCTTCCCGTAGAGTCACAGCCCAGCCAGTGGACCAGCGACGGCAGGGCATTCATGGAATTGGGATCCATATCCGAAAAGCCGTATCTGCTGAACATCGGCGCGAAGACGGCCAGCAGCGAATAGATCACAACGATAACAAGCCCGGTAAATGCGGACTTGTTTTTCTTAAGCCTCCTCCACGCATCCTGCCAGAATGAAATATTCGGACGGCTCATGGTCTCCATCTTTTTGACGTTCTTCCCCCGGATAACGAACATATCCCGGGTTATTTTCTTTTCCTCCATTTAAGCCATCCTCCTTACGGTGCGGCGATCCGCACCCTGGGATCCACTATTCCGTAAAGTATATCCACAATAAGGTTGCATATTATCAAAAACGCCCCATAAAACACGGTCATTCCCAGGATCATCGAATAGTCGTTGGTTGAAACGGATTCTACGTAGTATTTACCCATTCCGGGTATGGCATAGATGGACTCGATAACGAAGGTTCCCGTAAGCACCGCCGCCACAGTGGGCCCCAGCATGGTTATTACCGGCATTATGGCATTCCTTATCTGATGCCTCCCCACTATCCTGAAATCCGAAAGCCCTTTGGCCTTGGCCGTCTTGATATAGTCCTGCCCGACTACCTCCAGCATACTCGAGCGCATTATCCTGGATACGCTGGCAAGGGTAAAGAAGGCGAGCGCCACGCTCGGCAGTATCGTATATTCAAAGCCCTTATACTGCGCGACCGGCAGCAGTCCCCATTTTATGCCGAAGAAATACTGCAGAAAAGCCCCCATTATAAAATCGGGCACGCTCGTTCCGATTATCGCTATTATGACGCAGATAAAATCTATTTTATTGCCTCGATTAAGCGCCGAAATAACCCCCAGCACCAGTCCGAAGGATATGGCTATGACCAAAGCCCTTATCCCGAGATCTGCGGAAAAGGGAAAGGTCTCGCCGATAATATCATTGACGGTCCTGTTGGTATATTTCATGGAATATCCGAAATCACCGTGAAGAAGCTTCCCGATGTACTGGATGTACTGAACGGGAAGCGGCTTGTCAAAACCGTAATATTTTTCCATATTAGCTGCAACGGCAGGAGTTAATTTTGCGCTGGTAAAGGGTTCTCCCGGCATTACTCTGACCATAAAGAAAACCACGCTTACCAGCACAAATAAAGTGATGAGCGCCGCCAGCACACGCTTTAAAACGTATCTGAGCATATATATCTATATCTCCGTAAGGCTTCCGAATTCTTACTCCGTAAACTCCGCGTAAGTCCAGTCGGTATTGATACTGCAGAAGAAGAAGTTCATTCCGGTTATCTTCTCATTGATAAGGTAGTGCTGCTGCCTTAACTGAAGGGGAACCAGCGCTCCGTCGTCTAAGAGCATCTTTTCCGCCGCATTCAGCATATCCATACGCTTCTTCGCATCCGTCTCCGCCTTGGAATCCTCTAAAAGCTTATCTACCGCATCATTCTTATAATTGCTGTAATTATAGGCGCAGTCCGATTTAAACAGCTCAAGATATGTGTAGGGGTCGGAATAATCGGGGCCCCAGCCGCCGTAGCCTACCTCATAATCTCCGTTGGGGAATACGCTCCCGTAAATATCGGCGTAGGTGACCTGACGGACCGTAACCGTGATCCCGAGGCTCTGTGTCCAAAGCTCCTGCACAACCTCTGCGATTATCTTGCTCGCCTCAACGTCCGTAGTAGTGATCTCCACCTTTATATCCTTGGGATCGCTTATTCCCTCTTCCTTCATCGCCGTCTCAAGGTACTGCTTTGCGAGCTCGTTGTCTCCGTTCATCGGGAAGCTCTCCACTGCATACTCTTCGCCGTATGTGGTCTTTGCCCCGGATACAAGCGGCATAACCAGGGCGTTGCAGGGCGCATAGACCCCGTTTGTTGCAAGGGTGATATAAGTGTTCCTGTCGATACCGTAGTTTAAGGCAAGTCTGAAATTCTTATTCTTAAGGATCTTGTTGTCGCTGTCCTCATTGATATATATGAAGTCCTCATTGCCGTTCATATATTCATGGTCCACATCGTCGTAATTTGCTACCTGCTCTGTAGGAAGCTTTACAAAATCCAGCTCTCCGTTTTCGTACATGGCCAGAGCCGTGGACTGATCGGGTATGACGTTAAGCTCCGCCCCGTCCAGCTTTATCATCTTCGCATCCCAGTAGTTTTCATTCTTTTTAAATACGTACTGCTGATTTTCACTGGAAACCAGCGTGAAAGGTCCGCTGTAGACATTCTTGTCCGCAGTAGCTGCATAATCCGTCCCGTATTTTTCAACAATATCCTGCCTTTGAGGGCTGAACTGACAGCTCGAACCGATGAGGCTCAAAAAATAAGGAGTGGAGTTTTCAAGCTCGATCACAACCGTCTTATCATCCGGAGCAGAAATTCCAAGCTCCTCCACACTCTTTTCTCCGGCCTCCACCGCAGCCCCGTTCTTGACATACTCTCCTATAAAGGCGTAGGGGCTTGCCGTTTCGGGATTCA
>CAMNBW010000132.1 GCA_946533525.1 uncultured Lachnospiraceae bacterium | reverse complement strand
TCAATATAGCCCTTTTTACTCTCTTTATCAATAAAATACACGGGCAGGTGAAAAATTTACATGAAAATATACCAAATTGACATTTTAAAGCAATTTTATTTTGTGTATTATCTACATACAATATTTTATAATACGGAGGATGGAACTATATGGCACGCAACATGTACAAGTGGGTTGACGAAGTAATCGCAAGCAAGAACAAAAAAGCTCTTCCGGTGCTTTCTTTCCCTGCTATCCAAAAAATGGGGATCGCGGTAGAGGATATAGTAAAAGACAGCGACAAACAGGCCGAGGGCATTAAGCTCATAGCAGATTCCTTTGACACCGCAGCCGCTGTCAGCTACATGGATCTTTCCGTTGAAGCCGAAGCCTTCGGCTCAGAGATACGTTATTCCAAGGAAGAGGTTCCTACTGTTGTAGGCTCCATCATTGAAGAGATGGAAGATGCGCAGACTCTTAAAGTTCCTGAGATAGGCGCCGGCAGAACCGGCACAAATATAGAGGCTATGAAAAAAGCCCGGGAGCTCGTAACCGACAGACCGCTTTTTGCAGGCATAATCGGCCCCTTCTCCCTTGCCGGAAGGCTTATGGATGTTTCCGAAGCCATGATATACTGCTATGATGAGCCCGAAATGGTACATGAAGTTCTTAAAAAAGTGACGAATTTCCTGATCAAATATTCCCTGGCCTATAAAGAGGTTGGAGTAGACGGAGTAGTTGTGGCAGAACCTCTTGCAGGCCTTATGTCCGGCGAACTCGCTCAGGAATTTTCGGCAGACTATATGAAGCAGCTTGTAGATGCGGTTCAGGACGAAAGCTTTCTTGTGGTATACCATAACTGCGGCAATTCTGCGGTCGCCACGGCCGATACAATAGTAAATAACGGCTGCCGCATGTTCCACTTCGGAAATGCCATCGAAATGTCCGAGATGATGCCCCATATCCCCTCTAACTGCATCGCAATGGGAAATATAAATCCTTCAGGCGAATTCAGGAACGGGACTCCCGAAAGCATATACGCGGCTACCCAAAAGGTGTTGAGCGAATGTTCAAAATATGATAACTTTGTCATATCTTCGGGCTGTGACATACCTCCTATGTCCCCCTGGGATAATATAGAAGCCTTCTTTAAGGCGGTAAAGGACTTTCAGGCACAGTCCTGACACACAGAGCAGGACGCCTGACAGAATGGTTTGGCGATATGGACACAAAGCCTGCTTATCACCTGGAAAAAAACAGAAGATATAACGAAAAGCTGAAGGAGATCATAAAGGATACGCTTCCTCCCTATTGCAGGGATTATTTCATTGCCCTGGAAAACAGGACGCAGATAAGGACGCGGATAGCCTATGCCTACGACCTTCAGCTTTTCTTTTATTATATCCAAAGCGAAAATCCTTTATATTCCGAATATCAGACGAAGGACATTCCCTTCGAGGCCATAGAGAACCTTGACCGGAAGGATTTCGAAGAATATATGCACTTTCTACGCTCCTACGAGAAAGACGGGCGATACGGCAGCAACGGCGACGCGGCTCTTTCGAGACGTCTGTCGTCCCTGCGTTCCTTTTTTACGTATCTGTATGACACGGAGGCCATATCCTCCAACCCTGTGACAAAGCTCCATCCTCCGAAAAAGAAGGAACACCCCATAACAGTGCTCGAGGACGACGAAGTAGTATCTCTGCTCAATGCGCTTAAGACCGGAGACATCTGGAACGAACACGAACGCGCCTACCATTCCAAAACCAACAGACGCGATTACGCCCTGTTTTACCTGCTTCTAAATACCGGGATCCGTGTTTCCGAGGCCGAGGGCTTAAACCTCGACGATATAGATTTTAATCATAACGAGATCCGGATAATCCGCAAAGGCGGGCGATACGACATTCTCGGGCTCAGCGAAAGCGTAAAGGAGGCTCTGGAGGAATATATAAATTCCGACAGAAGCGCAATTTTAGGCGAAAGCTCCTCCGAAAAAGCCCTTTTCGTATCAAGCCGCGGCAAACGGCTGGCTGTACGCACTATCCAGGCCATGACCGAGAAAATAGGAAAAAGGCTGTTTCCAATGAAGCACATCACCCCGCATAAGATGAGGAGCACCTTCGGAACAGCCTTTCAGGAAAGAGAGGGTGATATTTTTCTAACCGCGTCCATGCTCGGACACTCCGATGTAAATACCACCAAAAAACACTATGTACGACAGGACAGGCAAAAAGTTAAGGAAGCCTTCGAAAAATTTAAAATCGATGAAACATAATGTAAGGAGCCGAGCATAATTAATTGGTGCGCGGCTCCTTACAATTCAGGCCGGAGCTATCCTGTCTATTGCCTCCAGCTCTTCCCGGGTAAATTCAGTCTTTTCTATTGCCGAGATATTTTCGGTAATCTGCTCCGGGCGGGACGCACCTATCAGAACCGAGCAAACATCCCCGTCCTTAAGTACCCAGGACAACGCCATCTGCGCCAGACTCTGCCCGCGCTTGCCCGCAATCTCATTCAGGGCGCGTATCTTTTCGAGCTTTTCTTCCGTAATGTCTTCTTTATGCAGGAACCGCCCGTCCCTTGCTATGCGGCTGTCCGCCGGGATGCCGTTTAAATACTTGTCGGAAAGCATTCCCTGAGCCAACGGGCTGAAAGCAATTATCCCCATACCCAGCTCCCTGCACTCGTTCTTCACTCCATCCCTTTCTATCTTCCTGTCAAAGATGGAATATCTTCTCTGATTTACTATAAGCGGACAATGAAGTTCCCGCATCAGTTCAACGGCTTTCCGGGTATTCTCCTTGTCATAATTGGAAATTCCCGCATATAAAGCCTTTCCGCTCTGAACTATATATGCCAGCGCCTCCATCGTCTCTTCCAGGGGCGTTTCAGGATCCATCCTGTGGTGATAAAAAATATCCACGTAATCCAGCCCCAGCCTCTTAAGGCTCTGGTCCAGGCTCGCCACAAGATATTTCTTACTGCCCCAGTTTCCGTAGGGACCCTCCCACATATCGTAGCCCGCCTTGGTCGTTATGACCAGCTCGTCCCTGTAGGGTCTGAAATCCTCCGCCAGTATCCTGCCGGCGTTGCTTTCGGCACTCCCGTAAACAGGACCGTAATTGTTGGCAAGATCAAACTGGGTTATCCCGTTGTCAAACGCCGTCCTGCATATGGCCTTCATATTGTCATAATTGTCCCTGCTGCCAAAATTATGCCAGAAGCCCAGAGACACCGCGGGAAATTTAAGGCCGCTCTTTCCCACGTGGTTATACTTCATTTTTTCGTAACGGCCATCATCGGCCCTGTATATATCCATATCGCTTTACAGCCATTCTACCTTTCCGCTTTCGATGTCGTAGATCGCGCCCTTTACCTCGCATTTACCCTTGATCTCGGTCAGCTTTTCGTTTATAACGGCAACGCTGTGCTCCACATTTAATTTCGATGCCTTGTAGGGATCCTTCTCCTCTCCCACGGCTTTAGTGATCTCGTCAGTTATGTACTTGATAAACGAAGGTGCACCGCCCTCCAGAGCAGCTCCGACCGCCCCGCAATTAGTATGTCCGAGCACCAGCACAAGAGGACTTCCCAGATGGTCTACCGCATATTCCACGCTTCCGAGCTGATGGTCATCCATAACGTTTCCGGCCACACGAATCGTAAAGAGCTCTCCGATACCTGCCATAAAAATTGCCTCGGGTATCACCCTTGAATCGGAACAGGTGACAACTACTGCGTAGGGATGCTGTCCGTTTTCTTTGGTGTCCTTTCTGATCGCCGGAGAAACATCCCCGGTGTTTGAAGCGGCGCTAAGATATGCCTGGTTTCCTTTTTCCATTTTTTCGATAATCTCGTTTACTGTCATATACTCATCTCCGTTTCTTTATTATTCTGTCTAAGGAGTGGTTCACAAATCCCCTTATCCTTAACAGTACAATATCATCTTACTTGAGCCACGAGTATTAATCAAGATTATACCGGGGAATTTCTTATAGAAGTCAATTATACCCTGTAATTTTGTTAAAAAAAATCTTATGTAATCTATACAGGCTAAATAATAAGTGCTAAACTACATCTTGATGAAATTGAGGGAGGAACCACAAGATGATGATCTGTACTTGCAATGAATGTAGATTTATGTTTAAAGGAAGCAACAGCATAAAGAGATGCCCCGATTGCGGAGCGGAAAATATCCGCCCGGCTACTGATATGGAGTATGAAGAGTATATTTCTTATCAGAAGGAGTTCTATCCTCAGGGACAGACAGCTTAACAGCTTCCCAACATCTGCCAACCGGAAGGAGGCAGAGGCTGCACCTCCGAAGATCCATTTTCTATCCGGCAGGTTCTGCCTCTTTATTGTATAAAAAACGACATCGCCCGTATTCGATGTCGTTTTTTATTTGCTTTAATTTATCATATCTCGAATTGCTTTGCTGCTCCAGGAGCTTTTGCAGCCCCGGCATCATCACATAGCGTGAAGAAGCTTATAGAAAAACTGCGGCAGGGATACAGGCTTTGACTGCGCCTGTGCAGGGGCAGAGCCTCCTGCCTCTCCGGCTTTCCCGCCGTTTTCGGCTCCGCTGTCGCCTTGTTCAGCCGCATTGTCGCTTTCGGATACCGCCGAGGTATCCGCTCCCTCTGAGGCACCGGGCTCCACTGCTTCTTTAGTCTTAGTCTCTACTGCGCTTGCGGAGCCTTCCGCAGCCTGGGCTGCTTCCCCGGCAGTTCCGCTATCTTCCGCTTCCTGCGTTTCGGAAGTTTCTGCGGCCTCCGATAGGCCCGCTTCTTCCGAAATATCGGCCGACTCTCCGGCAGTCTCAGGCGACGCCGTCTCAGATTCTGCGCTCTCAGCAGTGCCCTCAACAGCCTCTGCTGCTGTCGCTGCTGTTTCGGCAGTACTGGCAGCCTCTTCCCCGGAATCCGCTGTCTGTTCCCCGGCCGTCACCGGCTCATTTACCGCCGGAGATTCCTTACGCACAACAACGGTTCCCGTTTTGGGATCATCATAGGAAATATCTGTACTGCCGCAGCCATACAGGCAAAATAAAGACAAAAATACAGATATAAAATAAGGGTAAAACTTTTTCATTTACAGTTCCTTTTTCCAAAGACCGTGAAGATTACAATATTCATACACCGCAACCGGCTTTCTGCCGTTTAATACGAATTCAGCCCTGGGAGCTTCTCCGGGTTTCAGGCATTTTATCTGCCCGTCGGTCTCGGTCTGAAGATATATCCACTGAATGTAGTGCTCCTCAAGCATGGGAT
>CAMNBW010000131.1 GCA_946533525.1 uncultured Lachnospiraceae bacterium | reverse complement strand
AAAAGCGTGAGCACAAGAGTTCCTATGAACTCCGCAACATACTTTCTCATCTTAAATCGCCTCCATATTATTTTACAAAATAATTAAAATTATATTAACATATGTAATATTTTAATACAACAATCTGATTCGACATTCACCACATTTAAATGATACTCATTCTCAATAAAGAAACAGCGGCTTGTTTTCCGGATTATCTATATCGTAGGGCGTCGCCTGATAAACGTAGTAATTAAGCCAGTTCGTATACAGGATATTGCAGTGTGACCTCCAGGAAAGCCCCGGCCTCTTTGAAGGGTCGTTGCCCGGATAATAGTTTTTGGGAATCTCGGGGTCTATCCCCTTGTCCAGGTCCCTCCGATACTCCTTATCAAGCGTCATCCTGTCATATTCGGGATGTCCCATTACGAATACCATGGAGCCCGAATTGGCCGTGCAGATATATATTCCAGCCTCATTGGACTCAGCCAGCACCATCAGCTCCTTATTGCCGTAAACATCCTTTGGGTTCACCCCGGTATACCTGCTGTGGGGCGCTAAAAATACATCGTCGAAGCCCCTGACCAACGGTATCTTCCTGTTCATGACGTGGTTTTCATAGATACCGGAAAGCTTTTTCGGAAGCCTTACCTTGCCTATGCCGTAGTGGAAATAGAGCCCGGCCTGGGCTCCCCAGCAGATATGCAGCACACTGGTCACATGGTCCTTGGACCACCTGAATATATCGCACAGCTCCTCCCAGTAGTCCACCTCCTCAAATTCCATGAGCTCCACCGGGGCGCCTGTGATTATCATTCCGTCAAAACGGCGGTCCTTTATCTCATCCCAGATCTTGTAAAACTGGTTTAAATGGTTGGCGGAAACATTTCTCGACTCGTGGCTTTTAACCATGAGGAAGGTAATGTCTATCTGCAGCGGTGTATTGGACAGGGCCCTCAAAAGCTGCAGCTCCGTATCCTGCTTTAGGGGCATAAGGTTCAATATGCATATCTTCAGCGGACGTATATCCTGATGAATGGACCGAAGCTCGTCCATTACGAATATATTTTCTCTTTCCAGCGTTTCCTTTGCAGGAAGGTCGCTCTGTACCTTAATAGGCATGATCTTTTATCTCCTGAGTCTTAGTAAAATAGCTTGAATAAATCCCGGTCTTATTCCGGTCTTCCGAATTTCTCTATGAATTCATCCTCGGAAATTATGGGGATCTGCAGCTCCTTCGCCTTGAGGTTTTTAGCCGAAGCCGAGGCCGTGTCGTTATTGACGAGATAATCCGTCTTCTTCGAAACGGAGCCGGTAACGCTTCCTCCCATTTCCTCTACATAGGCCTTGAACTCATCCCGGTTCTTAAACTCGTGAACCGCCCCCGTTATGACGAAGGTAAGGCCTTTAAGCTTAAGCTCCGTATCGTCCTTATTCAAAGGCTCTCCCCCCGTAACATTTATCATAGGAAGGAGCTTCGCCAGCTCGGCCACGTTCCTCTCATTGTCATACCATTCAAGTATGGAAGCGGACTTCTCCGGCCCTATACCCTCTATATCCTCAAAGCCCGTCCCTTCCCTCATACGTTCGAGAAAGTCTTCAAAGCCCACGGAATTTATGATATTTTTAGCCGCATCCAGGCCTATCATCGGAATACATAGGGCAAAGAGCAGATTTACCGCGGCCACCTGCCGGGAGCGCTCTATCGCCCTTCCCATGTTCTCGCAGGACTTGTCTCCGTAGCCCTCCATCTGACGTATCTCGTCAAAATGCAGCGGAAGCGAATAAATATCCGCAAACATCTTTATATATCCGGCGTTCATAAAGTCCAGCATTGTCCTTATGGAAAGCCCGTCAATATTCATTCCGCTCTTGCTTACAAAGCGGGTAAAGCGCTTTAAATGCTTTGCGGGACAGTCGGGATTTGTGCAGTGCAGCGTCTCAACCCCGCTTCTTTCCGATAGCCTTATCTCGGTAGGAGCTTCGCAGACCGGACATTCCTCCGGTATGTCGTAATACCCCTTTCTCTCCTTTACCCCTATTATCTTCGGGATTATCTTATTGCTCTTTATGCAGGTGATTACGCTGCCTTTCCCTCCGATTCCCAGCCTCTTAAGCTCGGAGAGATTGCATAAGCTGGCCCTTGAAACCTTCGTCCCCTCAAGCTCAACGCTTTCAAAGACGGCAACCGGGGTGATGGTAGAGACCGCGCAGGACCACTCGATATATTTAAGCTTCGTATCCGCACTGGTATCCTGCCACTTAAAGGCATATCCCGCGGTAAGCTGGTGGTGGCCGGTGACGGGGCCGCTCATGGCGTAGTCGTTATCCTCGTAGCATAAAACCAGTCCGTCCACCGGAAGGTCCATACTGCCGTCCTCAACCCTTGCCGTCCAGCGCTTAATACAATCATCGATCCCCCGGGCATCAGTCTTCTCCCTTTCCACCACGGTAAAGCCGTAGCTTTCAAGGAGGGACATCCTCTCCCCCCACGAAGAGATCTGCTCCCCGGTATATACAAGGGAAAAGGCGTTAAAATGCACATGCCTCGCCGCAACCTTCTCCGGGTCGTCGAGGTTCAAAGTCCCGGCAGCCAGATTTCTGGGATTGGCATACTTCTCCTCATCCTCTGTCATATCGTTTATCAGGTTGAAATCCGTATAGGAAATGGTGGCCTCGCCGCGCACGACGAAATGCCCCTCATAGGGTATGGCAAGCTTCAGGCCCTCTATGACCTTTGCAAGATAAGTGATATTATTGCCCTCTGTGCCGTTTCCCCGGGTCACAAGGTGGGTCAGCTTCCCATTATCATAAGTAGCGACAAGGGTAAGGCCGTCGAGCTTCCAGCTAAGCCATATCTCCCTGTCTCCGGCCCATTTTTTAAGATCTTCCACAGACTTGGTCTTCGCCAGGGAAAGCGCCCGGAATTCATGAGTAACCTTCTCCCCTCCCCGGGGCTCGTAGCCGGTATTCCCCGTGGGAGAGTCGGGCAGGACGTATCCCGTCTCCTCCTCGAGCCTTTTAAGCTCGTCAAAGGCGGCGTCCCACTCGAAGTTACTCATTATCTCGTTCGAGCCGTTATAATATTCCTCCGAAGCCCTGTTTAAAAGCCCCGTCAGTTCTTCAATACGTTTTTGTTTATCCATGAATCCTTTATTTCTCTATATTCTCCCGGACCCAGCCCCTCCAGGGTTATGTCCATAAACCTTATCCTTTTAAGAGAAAGGACATTAAGCCCGAAGTATTCGCACATCCGCCTTATCTGCCTGTTCATCCCCTCGGTAAGCACCACGTTGAAGCTCTTCTCTCCCCTGCGGCTAATCCTGCAGGGACGGCTCAGCCTCCCTTCGATAAGCTCGAGCCCTCCGGCTTCCATTTTGGCGATTACGTCCTCCGAAATCCTCCGGTCTACCTCGACCTCGTACTCCTTCTCATGAGCGCCCTCGCCTTTTAACAGCGTGTTTACGAGCGATCCGTCGTTGGTCAGAAGGATCAGGCCCTCGCTGTCCTTATCCAGCCTTCCTATCGGAAATATCCTTACCGGATAGTTTATCCTGTCTATGATATTGTTGTGTTCCCTGCCCTGATCCACGGTGGAGCAAACTATCCCGCGCTCCTTGTAATAGGCCAGCAGCACCTTCCCGGGTTCAATATCAACAGGACGGGAATCAACCTTGATCAACTCTCGTCCCGTTACCTTACATCCCAGCTTTGCGGTCTGTCCGTCCACCGTCACCCTGCCGGCTTCTATAAGCCTGTCGGCCTCCCGTCTTGAACAGACCCCCGCTTCTGACAGATATTTATTCAGTCTTACCTCATCCATAGATCAAAGACCGGATACCTCCATGGTCAGGAGCACGTCCTCCAGGATAGCCCCCGCGTCCTCAAAGTCCTTTATGGAAACGGCGGCCTCTATATCCTCAAGGCTTCCCGCAATGAAGGAAGAACACTCCTTACTCTTTAAGGGCTTAAGCTCCTTAAGGCTCCCTTCCACATCGCGGCTCTTTATGGCCTCTGACAAAGCCTCGAGATCTTCCTTTCGAAGTCCCTCGCTGTCCTCTTCCTCCACAACCCCTGACATAAAGGCCTTCATCTCTCCGAGGATCCTCTTATATTCATTGATGGCAGCCTCGTTGCCGCCCTTTACATAGATGGCGTCCCCCCTCTTTGCGGCAAGCTCCAGCTCCTTAAATCTCTCGGAGAGCCTTACGGCGCCGAGGGCCTTCGAGCTGCTCTTTAAGGCATGCACATGGACCGCATATTCCTTAAGATCCCTGCCGTCCAAAGCATCCTGTATAGCCTTAAGCTTATTGTCGCCGTCCTCACAGTAGGTCTTCATCATAGCTTCTATGACCTCTTCGTCCCCGATAAGCTTAAAGGCCTCTCTGATGTCTACGCCCTTTATGTTTATATCTTTTATGCTGCTCTTCATTTAATACTCCGCTTTCCAGCCTATTTCCTTCAGTTTGCAGTTTGCTTCCAGCTTCCTTATAAGTTCCTTGGGCACAAAAGGCTTGGTCAGTATATCCACGACTCCCATTTCATAGGCCTTGGTCTTGGTAAGTATCGACGTCTCTATGACCATGAAGATTACGGGAATATCCTTAAAGCTCTCCTTCTGCCTCAAAGCCTCCACAAGGGCAAAGCCATCGGTATCGGGCATGTTTATGTCGCAAAGTATTATATCGGGAAGCTCTTCCTCCACCAGCTTAAGCGCTTCCTGCGTATTAAGCGCCAGACGCACCTCAAATTTACCCTTTAAAAGCGACTCGGCCTGATCCAGCACGGTCTGCATGTCGTCCACAACTAATACTTTTTTCAAGCTCATCCCCCCACAGCCTGTCCGTATTTTGTTACAGTTCATCGGTCAGCCGGACCGTTTAATTGTAACTTAAATTATTCTTAAAATGATACGCTATTTAGGCGCTAAAATCAAGTTGTGCCGGGTCCTGCCCGCGTTTTTCCTGCACTGCAGATGATCTTAAGCTCATTTCTTCGGCATATCCATCTTGGTACGAAGCTTCTCCATCCTGTCCACGAATACCAGTATCTCCGCCACTACCTCGTAGAGCTCCGGCGGTATCATCTCGCCGATCTCCAGATTGGACAGAGTGTCCGCCAGCTTGGAATCCTCATGGACCGGAACGTCGGCTTCCTTCGCTGCCTCGATTATCCTTTCCGCAACTGCGCCCTTGCCGCTTGCAACAACGACAGGCGCGACCTCTCCGGGCTCATACTGTATCGCAACCGCGGTCTTCGGTTTATTCTTCTTCACATCTTCCATAATCTAAGCCCTCACAT
>CAMNBW010000130.1 GCA_946533525.1 uncultured Lachnospiraceae bacterium | reverse complement strand
GAATTCTCGTCGGGGTCGCTGCCGTCCGTAGTATAATAGGCCGAAACTCCCTCGGGAACAATGAGGGTTATATATTCGGGCTGGGTAAAGCTTCCGCTTTCGGGCAGCACTACCGGTGTCTCCGGCGTCTCGAAGCTCACCTTATATTCCGCCGTCGCCGTCTTGCTGACAAGCCCAAAGGTATTTTCAAATATGGCCTTGACTACGGTGTCACCCTCTTTAATATCTATCTCCCCTGAATAGGCCTGGGAATTTACCGTGGGTTCGCTCCCGTCCTCGGTGTAATAGATATTTCCCAACTGATCGGAGCTTATGGAGAGCTTAAACTCCTCGCTGTATTCCCCCGCCGGCTCTGAAAAAACAGGCTCGTAAGCCGTATAGGAGGAGAATTTCTCCTTAAGCGCCTCATCGCCTATGGAGGCCACAGTCTCGTTTATCTTTTCCGTATCGGAGTTTTCCGTATAAATATCTATAAGTGCTCCGAGGGCCTCCTCATCCCCGGGAGCCTCGGCCAGGCGCGTGCTTAAAACAACCAGCGCCTTTTCGGCATCTCCGAGGCGATAGAGGGACAGCGCATAGTGAACGTTGAGCGTCCCCTTTATATTTTCTTCCGGTTCTTCATCGGAATCGAGAAGGCGCTCATATTTTTCCACAGCACTTTCATATTCCCCGCCCTCAAAGGCTTCCTCGGCCTCAGCAAAGATCGCCTCCGGAGAAGCACCGGTCATCATGCGGTTATAAAAAAGAATGGAACCTATAATGGCTACCACAATCAGGGCCGCGATAATACCTATCACGAACCGTGTTTTATCAATTATGTTTGCGGCCTCATTTGCAGCCGGAAGCTCAACCGTGTTCTGGTCTACGCGCCGTTTTCCATCCGGGGTTATCTCGGAAATGCTGTCGGAGATAAAATCCTGGGATACCGCGATGCTCTCCTCTATGGTGAGGTCGTAATCCGGCACCATCTGTATCGCTGCGCCGCATTTCGGACAGAACATCTTGCCCTCCGGTATTGGGCCGTTGCATTTAGGACAATTCATCTATATAAAATCTCTGTTAAATCAAAGGTTCACTAAGTGTGTCAGGCTAATTATTTGAATATTTACTATCACAACTTCGCCTTTAATGTATTGTACATAAGCATAGCTATGGTCATGGGACCAACCCCGCCGGGAACCGGAGTAATATACGAGGTATGGGGAGCCACGTCCTCATAGTCCACGTCTCCGCAAAGCTTCTTCCCGCCGTTCTTTTCCGGGTCAAGGCGATGGATGCCCACATCGATAACGACAGCACCTTCCTTGACATATTCCGCAGTAATGAACTTGGGCTTTCCTATGGCAACTACGAGTATATCAGCCCTGGAGCATATCTCCTTAAGATTCTTCGTCTTCGAATGTGTAACGGTAACGGTTCCGTTCTCCTTAAGCAAAAGCATAGCCATGGGCTTTCCCACAATGTTGCTTCGGCCTATGACAACGCATTCCTTCCCCTCGATTTCGATACCGGAGCGCTTTATAAGCTCAATTATACCCGCAGGAGTACAGGGCACAAAGCCCTCGCTCCCGGTCATCAATGCGCCTGCGCTGGCACGGGAAAACCCGTCCACGTCCTTTTCAGGGGCGATGGCCTGGATAATAACATCCTCATCAATGGTCTTGGGCAGAGGGAGCTGGCAGAGTATGCCGGATACGCTCTCGTCCTTATTCAGCCTGTCGATAAGCTCTAGCAGCTCCTCCTGGGTAGTCTCCTCTGGCAGCTCATAGGACAGGGACTTTATATTGCAGTATTCGCAGGCAAGCTTTTTATTTCTGACATAGACCTGGCTTGCGGGATCGGAGCCCACAAGGATGACCGCCAGGGTAACATCAAGCTTATCCTGCTCTATCCTGTCCCTGACCTCATTCTTTATCTCAAGAGAAATCGCTTTGCCGTCTATAATATTCATACCGCCTCCAAAATACATTAGCCTTTTAATAAATCTCTCAGAAAAGCCCTGTTATATTCCCGTCCTCGTCCACGTCGATGGAATCTGCCGCAGGAACCCTGGGAAGTCCGGGCATGGTATTTATCGATCCCGTCAGGGCAACTATAAAGCCCGCTCCGTTGGAACAGTAAACGTCGCTTACATGAAGCGTGAAATTCTCGGGCGCCCCTAAAAGAGTCGGCTCATCCGAGAAGGAATACTGGGTCTTTGCCATACATACCGGCATTTTATCGAGCCCCAGCCTCTCAAGCTCCGCAATCGCCTTATCCGAAGCCGCGGAATAAGCCACTCCCGCAGCACCGTAGATCTCACGAGCTACTATTTCTATCTTTTCCCTGATGGGAAGCTTTTCATCGTACAGAAGCTTGAATTCGGAAGGCTTATCCACCGCCTCAAGTACCTTTTCGGCTAGAGCGATCCCGCCTTCTCCGCCCTTTTCCCAAACCGAGGAAAGAGCAAATTCAGCTCCCCTGTCCTTAACATATTCCTCCACAAGCTTTCTCTCAGCTTCGGTGTCGGTCAAAAATTCATTGAGTGCCACCACAACGGGCAGTCCGTACTTATTTAGATTATCTATGTGCCGCCCCAAATTGGCAATACCTTTTTTCAGCGCTTCCGTATTTTCTTCGGAAAGTCTGTCCTTGGGGATGCCTCCGTTATACTTAAGAGCCCTTATCGTAGCCACGAGCACAACCGCATCGGGCTTAAGCCCTGCCTGGCGGCATTTGATGTCGAAGAATTTCTCCGCTCCGAGGTCCGCGCCGAAGCCCGCTTCGGTGATAACGTAGTCCGCCATCGTAAGAGCCGCCCTTGTGGCCCGGACCGAATTGCAGCCGTGGGCTATATTGGCAAAGGGCCCGCCATGCACTATCGCCGGAGTATGCTCCAGGGTCTGGATAATATTGGGCTTTATGGCGTCCTTTAAGAGGGCGGCCATGGAGCCCACCGCCTTAATATCTCCGGCGGTCACCGGCTTGCCCTCAAGGTCGTAGGCCACTATCATCCTTGAAAGCCTTGCCTTAAGGTCCGCCATATCCGAAGCCAGGCAGAAGATAGCCATAACCTCGCTGGCGACCGTTATTGTAAAGTGGTCCTCGCGCACAAAGCCGTCTACCTTTGAGCCTAAGCCCACTACCACATTTCTTAAGACCCTGTCGTTTAAGTCGAGACACCTCTTTAAAACGATACGCCTTGTATCGATATTTAGCGCGTTTCCCTGCTGGATATGGTTGTCGAGAAGGGCCGCGCAAAGGTTATTGGCCGTGGTTATGGCGTGAAAATCTCCGGTAAAATGGAGGTTAAGCTCGTCCATCGGAACCACCTGCGCCATACCTCCTCCGGCGGCTCCGCCCTTTACGCCAAAGCAGGGCCCCAAAGAGGGCTCCCTTAAAGCTATAACCGCCTTTTTCCCGAGTCTCCCGAAGGCTTCTCCAAGACCTACAGTCGTGGTGGTCTTGCCCTCCCCCGCGGGAGTGGGATTTATGGCCGTAACCAGAATGAGCTTTCCCTTTTTGCCTTCGCTGTTTCGCTTAAGTGCCTCTTCGGAAAGCTTCGCCTTATACTTTCCGTAAAGCTCCAGCTCCTCCTCGTCTATACCCAGCTTTCCGGCTACCCTGACAATCGGCTCCAGCTCAGCCTCCCTTGCGATCTCAATATCTGTCTTCATCTCTTCACCCTTTCAAATTTCATTGCTGCTGATTGTATTCCAACTCCTCAAACTGCTGCTCGTCCATAAGTATCTGTCTGGCCTTGGTACCGTCCTCATGACTGACTACTCCGGCGTCCGCCAGCTGGTCCATTATTCGGGCGGCCCTGTTGAAGCCTATCCTGAACTGCCTCTGTAAAATACCAATGGAGGCCTTCTGTTTTTCTATGATAAAGCGGCCGGCTTCCCGGAAATAATCGTCGCGCTCGTCGCCAGTGGGTGCAGCTGCCCCGGAGGGCGCGTTTCCGCTTTCCTCCGCCCCCGTGGAAGCGGCGTGAGCCTCGATCTCCTCGCTTATATCCTCTTTTACGGAATTATCCGAAACATTTTCATTTATTATAAAGTCCACAACCGCCTGAACCTCTCCGTCGGAGACGAAGGGCGCCTGTATCCTTTCGGGCTTGGGATAATTTCTCGGGGCAAAGAGCATATCGCCCTTGCCTAAGAGCTTTTCCGCCCCATTGGCTTCAAGTATTGTCCTGGAGTCCGTACCCGAGGAAACCATGAAGGCTATCCTCGAAGGCATATTGGCCTTTATAAGTCCCGTAATGACATCCACCGAAGGCCGCTGGGTTGCGATTATAAGATGGATACCTGCTGCACGGGCAAGCTGGGCCAGACGGCAGATATAGGTCTCCACCTCAGCCTTTGCCACCATCATAAGGTCCGCCATCTCGTCAACGATGATGATGACCTGGGGCAGCGGCGAAGGCAGGGGTATTTCCTCTCCCTTTTCGTTGTACTCGGGCTCGTGGGGCTCCTCATTAAGCTTTTTGACCTGGGCATTGTAGCTCTTTAAGTCACGCACCCTCATCTTTTCAAAGAGATCGAAACGCCTCGTCATCTCGGTCACACCCCAGTGGAGCGCGCCCGCGGCCTTGCCGGGATCCGTCACCACAGGAGCCATAAGATGGGGCAGGCCGTTATACATGGAAAGCTCCACCCTCTTCGGGTCGATCAGCACAAGCTTAACCTCATCGGGCCTCGCCTTATATAAGACCGACATGATTATGGTGTTTACGCAGACCGACTTGCCAGACCCCGTTGCCCCGGCTATGAGCAGATGGGGCATATCCTCTATGTCCGCCACGACGTTCTGTCCGGCTATGTCCTTACCTACCACAAAGCCGATCTTAGACTTCTGATTTTTAAATTCGTCCGAATCGATAATGTCTCTTAGCATTACCGTGGATGTGGTCTTATTGGGGATCTCTATCCCCACGGCCGCCTTGCCCGGTATGGGCGCCTCTATCCTTATGTCCGTCGCGGCCAAGTTAAGTTTAAGGTCGTCGGAAAGTGAAAGGATACGGCTGACCTTGACTCCCTGTTCGATCTTTATCTCATAGCGCGTAACGGCAGGCCCCCGGCTTATATTCGTGACCTCCACGTTTATCCCGAAGCTGGCAAGAGTGCTTTTTAGCTTTTCCGCCGTTTCCGCCAGCTCGACCCTGGAATCCACGGTCTCCTTGCTGCCCTCCTTTAAGAGCTCCACGGGAGGGAGTTTATATTCCACGGGTTTGGGCTTTTCCGCCTTTACCGGCTCCTCGGGATCGATGCTCTCCGCTATTACGGGCTTGGGTTTTACGG
>CAMNBW010000129.1 GCA_946533525.1 uncultured Lachnospiraceae bacterium | reverse complement strand
TTTGCCAGCTCCCTCAATTGCAGCAGCGGCAGCGTATTTAATTTCTCCCTCATAAATCCTCCATTATAATGAAATTAAATTAATAAAAAGTTTTTCGTTGGGAATTTGTTTGGATAAATTTTCCTTGATCTGAAGTATTTAAGAATACAGTTATTATAAACTAAACCTTTTTTAACATCAAGTATTACTGACTATTTCTTTGAATATTTGATTGACGATGTCCGTAAACAGCAGATAAAGGATGGCCAGGATAATAGCGATGATGGGAATTATGACCCAGGGAACAAATTTTCCGGGAGTCTTTGAATATCTCATCATTTTAAGGGCGGCAAAAAACAGCGCGAAGGATAAAAATATTATAATAAAAGCTATAAGTGTACCCATTATTAAATCTCCCCTCCATTTGTGAGTCAGGTTTTCACAGAAAATCTGACTCAATCATTTTCAGCCCCGGAAAGGAATTCTGCCGCAGGACCTCGTAGAGCACTATCGCCACGGAGTTGCAAAGATTAAGGGATCTGCAGCCCTCCACCATAGGTATCCTTATGCAGGTGTCAGGATTTTCCCTTAAGATCTCCTCGGGGATTCCTCCCCCCTCCCTGCCGAACATAATGAGGTCGTCCATGGAATAGGAAACGTCGCTGTAGCATTTATGCGCCTTCGTACTGGCGTACCAGATCCTTGCCCCAGGGTGCAGCTCCATAAAGTGCTCATAGTTTCTGTACCGGGTCACATCCAGCCTGTCCCAGTAGTCCATCCCCGCGCGCTTAAGCCTCTTATCGCTTAAGATAAAGCCCAGAGGCTCGATAAGATGGAGGCTCGCCCCCGCATCGAGACAGGTTCTGCCTATGTTTCCCGTATTGTACGGGATTTCCGGTTCATGAAGAACTATCCCCGGCATAACTATTCATCGCCCTTTCTGTTCTTGAGTTTCTTCATATGTTCCTTGATCTTCTTTTCGTACCCCATCTCGGAAATATCGTAAAATGTCATATCCTTAAGCTCATAGGGGAGGTAGCGCTGCTTTACGTAATGGTCGGGGTAGTCGTGGGCGTATTTATAGCCCGTGCCGCGCCCGAGCTTCTCGGCTCCCGAATAATGCGCATCCTGCAGATAGGGAGGCACCGTCAGAGAGGGAGTTTCCTTGACCGCCCTGGTCGCCGCAAAGATAGCCTCGACGGCGGAATTGCTCTTAGGAGCGGTTGCGATATAGGCCGCGGCCTGGGACAAAATTATCTGGGCCTCAGGCATTCCCACCCTCTCAACCGCAAGGGAGGCCGCGACAGCTACCTGCAGGGCCTGGGGATCGGCATTTCCCACGTCCTCCGAGGCGCAGATCATCATCCGCCTGGCTATGAACTTGATGTCCTCCCCGTCATAGAGCATTTTAGCCAGATAAAAGATGGCCGCATCCGGGTCGGACCCTCTCATGCTCTTAATAAAGGCGGAAATAGTATCGTAATGATTATCCCCGTCCTTATCGTAGCGCACCACCCGATGCTGTATGCACTCTCCCGCCACCTCCAGGGTAATATGTATACGCCCGTCCTGATCCTTAGGCGTCGTCATCACCGCCAGCTCTATCCCGTTAAGGGCGCTCCTGGCATCTCCATCGCAGTAATTTGCAAGAAAGTCCAGGGCCTCTTCATCAGCGTAGGCATTATACGCTCCCACACCCTTTTCCTCATCCGTAAGGGCCCGCTTTAAAAGCGTTATTATATTCTCCCTCGAAAGGGGCTTAAGTTCAAAGACCAAAGACCTCGAGATCAGAGCGGAGTTTACTTCAAAATAGGGATTTTCAGTGGTGGCTCCGATTAGGATCACCGTCCCGTTCTCCACAAAGGGCAGAAGGTAGTCCTGCTGTCCCTTGTTGAACCGGTGGATCTCGTCTATAAAAAGGATGGTCTTTGCCCCGTACATTCCAAGGGATTCTTCGGCACGCCTTACCGCCTCCTCCATATCCTTCTTGCCCGCTGCCGTGGCCGAAAGCTCAATGAACTCAGCCATCGTGGTATGGGCGATGACCTGGGCTATCGTGGTCTTTCCGACCCCCGGAGGCCCGTAGAGGATAATGGACGAGAGCTTGTCCGCAGCAATGGCCCGGTACAGGAGCTTGTCCTTGCCGATAATATGCTCCTGCCCCACCACTTCCTCAAGGGAGGTGGGCCGCATACGCGAAGCCAGCGGGGACTCCCGCTTTAAATTATTCTGTCTGGCATAATCGAATAAATCCATGCTTTATTTGAATTGATTAAGATCCGGATCGTAATGATAGTCTATGGAAGAGAGCTTATCCTTTATTTCGGCGGAAGTTTTTCCTTCCGCCGAAGCAAGCTCTTCAAGATCGGAATATGTATCCCTTAACTTGGTATTGATGTAACTTAAAAGTAAAACTGGTTCTTCCGGCATGAATACGCCTCACTTGAATATTAGTGTAAAAAGTCCTAAGGACCCTAAGCCCATTATAAGGCCCGCCATCAGGACCCCGGCCATGACGGCTATGCAGCTTTTCTTAAAATCCATATCCAGAAGGCTGGCCGCAAGGGTTCCGGTCCACGCTCCCGTGCCCGGCAGGGGTATACCTACAAAGAGCATCAGCGCTACATAGAGCCCGCGTCCCGCTTTCTCCTGAAGCTTTTCTCCCCCCTTATGCCCTTTCTCAAGGCAGAACGTGAAAAACTTCCCTATGACCTTCTTATCCTTTCCCCATTCCAGCACCTTTCTCGCAAAGAGGAAGATGATCGGTACAGGCACCATGTTTCCCAGCATGCAGACTATGAGAGACGGTATAAAAGGAAGCGCAGGGCCGAAAAGATCCGGCGCCTGCGATATGGGCATTGCTGCTCTTAGCTCTATTAACGGAACCATAGAGATAAAAAATATGATTAAATACTTTAATCCTGCGTTCATTGCTTACTTTTTCTTTTTAGAGTTCTTTGAATTCTTATTATCTTTCGCCTCAACCTCAGCTGCTGCCGGAGCCTCAACTGTCTGTTTATTGCTCTTCATTATGCCCCAAAGAATGGAAGCGATGCACAGGGATGAATAAGCTCCGCTCACTACACCGAAGAACATCGGAAGCGAAAATCTGTATATCGAGGAGATATTAAAGTAGATAGACGCCCCGAGGATTACCAGTACGCAAAGTCCGGTGGTGACGGAGGTGTTGATCGAACGCGTCATAACCTGTGTTAAGGATACGTCGATCTGCTCCACAAGGGTCCTTCTGGGGTTGTTGTTCGTATTCTCTCTGATTCTATCGTAAACCACGATGGTATCGTTGATGGAATATCCTATTATAGTAAGCACGACGGCCACAAAGCTGTCTCCTATCGGAATACCGAAAAGCACGAAGGCAAAGAATACTATCATAACGTCATGCACCAGGGCTATGAGGGCGGTAAGACCGGCCGAAAGTCCGCTCAGCACCGAGAAACGTATTCCGATATAGGCAAGGATACATAAGAAGGATACGACTATTGCTATAAGCGCATTCCTCATGGCCTTTTCACCGATATAGGGCTCAACGGCGTAGGTCTGTGAAGGTGTTACCTCGTCGAGACCGAATTCATCGGCGATGGCTACGGAAATATCCTTCTGCTCATCGGGAGTGATACCGGTGTTGCCCGCAAGGGTTATGAGCACAGCGGAGGTGTCGTCTATATTGCTCTCCGTGATCTGCACTGTCGCGGGACGGCCCGAAACCTCTTCGACATCCGCTGCGATCTTCTCCGTATCTATTTCTCCGGCGAGATCATACTGAAGCACCGTACCTCCGGTAAACTGGGTATCGATCCTCGCGCCTTTGGTTGCAAGTCCTATAATTCCCGCCACTACTATGACAGCGGTAATAATCGCATAAACCCTCTTATTTTCAAAGAACTTAATGGTCTTCTTCTCTTTCTTCTCTCTGAAGAACTTCTCATTGTTGAGGGCGGGATACTCAAGCAGGGATTTGATCACTGACCTTGAAACATTTACTCCCACGAAGCAGTTGACTATAACACCGATAAGCAGCGTGTATCCGAAGGACAGCATTGTGCCCGAACCGAATATCATAAGTACCACTGCGACTATTGCCGTTGTAATATTTCCGTCAAGTACGGAGGTGAAGGCCCTCTTGTATCCGTTGGCTACAGCGCTCTTTACCGTCTCACCGTTCTTTATCTCCTCAGAGATACGCTCCGCAATGATGATGTTCGCATCCACCGCCATGCCCAGGGACAGGATGATACCTGCCATACCGGGAAGAGTCAGAGTATACTGCGGAACGGAAATTGCAAGAAGCTGCAGGATCATCTGCAGGAGCAGAGTCATGCATGCAACCACGCCGGGCAGCTTATAGAAGCACAGCATGAATAAACAAACAAGTACGAATGCAACTAATCCTGCATACATCATAACCTGCAAAGCGTTCTGTCCCAGCGAAGGTGATATGGTCGAGAAAGAACGTGTCTCCAGGGAGAAGGGCAGGGCGCCGGCATTTATCTTATTTGCAAGATCCTCTGCCGCCGCGTAATCTTCCATTCCTGTTATGACCGCCTGTCCTCCGGTGATCTGCGTCTGCACTACCGGGTTGGACAAAAGCGTATCGTCCATGTAAATACCTATCTGCTGACCTACAAGCCTGCCGGTCGCCTCGGCAAATTTGCTTGCGCCGTCGCTGTTGAAGGTAAGGGCCACAACATAGCTCGTTGTACCGTTATCCTCCCTCTGTGCCTCGGGAGAAGCGCTGGTAACGTCTTTACCCTCTACGACTACAGTTCCCTCGGGATCGATAAACTGAAGCTCCGCCATTTCACCCAGCTCGGCGATGGCGTCCTCAGGGTCGTAATCGGTCTCATCCGACTTCCAGGGGAAGCGGAC
Organism: uncultured Lachnospiraceae bacterium; assembly: GCA_946533525.1. Lineage (GTDB taxonomy): Bacteria > Bacillota > Clostridia > Lachnospirales > Lachnospiraceae > NK4A144. The sequence continues at coordinate 525 of CAMNBW010000129.1, read as the reverse complement.
TATGATATAGCCACCCTCCTTGTCGATGGTAACCTCTCTGTCAGTAATGTTTTCATTGTCCAATCTGGTCTCGATAACCACTCTTGCGGATTCGAGCTCCGCCGCCGTGGGGGTCGCTTCGGTCTCGGGCTTGAATACAGCCTCAACACCTCCCCTTATGTCGATACCGTAACGGATTTCCTGAACTCCCTTGACCTGATCTCCGATGCCGAAGATTGCAAGCGCCAAAAGAGCCAATGTTATTATCACAAAAATAATAACACTGCTTTTAGAACCTTTTTTCATCATTCTCCTCCATAAAAGCTTCCTTAAATTATAAATAAAAGTACCTATGTAGAATCAAACACCGTGTATTCTAACAGACTACAATTAAAACTTCAAGGTGTTAATTCGTGTATCCTGCGGCGCAGCTTCATTCCGCTTGACAACCCCGCGGCTGGTTGTTATTATTTCATCATATTTCAAGCGGACAAAGGCGTTCGGACAGGATGATATTCTGCCCGGACGTTTTTCTTTATTGCTGAA
>CAMNBW010000128.1 GCA_946533525.1 uncultured Lachnospiraceae bacterium | reverse complement strand
TGGAGGATTAAGATGTCAGAAAAAGACACAATGAGAATGGCCGGATCTGATAAGATAGATTCACCCGATAAGCTAAACGACTATATGAGGGTGCTTTCACCCTCGGTGTGGCTTGTACTGATCGCCACCATTCTGCTTTTGGCGGGAGCCCTTATCTGGGCGGTCTTCGGCACTGTGCAGATGCATAATTCCGAGGGTGTTCTGGAGACCGTAGCCCCCATAACTTTTGTGACGGATTAAAAATGATGCAGACAAACATTAAAAAACCGCTGACCGAAAAGGTCGCGAGAGTGCCCGTCATCATGCAGATGGAGGAGCTCGAATGCGGGGCGGCCTGTCTCGATATGATTCTCGCCTATTATGAAAAGTTTGTGGCCCTGGATGAGGTGCGGGATGCCTGCAGTGTTTCCAGGGATGGGACCGGAGCCGGGAATATGATAAGGGCGGCGGTAAATTACGGCCTTGAGGCCAAAGGATTTCGCTATACCTCCGCAGGGTTAAAGAAAAGCGCCACCTTCCCCTGTATAGTCTTCTGGGAAAATAATCATTTCATAGTTTTAAAGGGCTTTAAGAACGGAAAGGCCTATGTGAATGATCCCGCGCAGGGAAGCCTGTCCATGCCCTATAAGGAATTCGACGAGGGCTACAGCAATGTGGTTATGATGTTTGAGCCCTCGAAGGATTTCGTGCGCTCCGGGAAGCCGAAGAGCGTCCTTAACTATGCCATGAAGAGGATGAGCGGAACCGGGGACGCCATTGTCTTTGCGGTCCTGACCTCCGTTATTTCTTCCATAGTCTCCCTTATAAGCTACGGCTTTTCCAGGGTATTCATGGATCAGCTCCTGACGGGGAGGGATCTTAAGTATTTTATACCTTTCATTGTCTTTTTAAGCGTGTTTACGCTTATCCAGATCGTCGTATCCTGGATAAATACCATATATTCCCTTAAGATAAGCGGGAAGCTCGCGGTAATCGGAAATACCTCCTATTTCTGGCATGTTTTAAGACTGCCGATGAAGTTCTTTTCCCAGAGGATGGCGGGAGATATAGAGCAGAGGCGGGAGATGAACGCCTCCATCGCCGAGACCCTGGTCAACACCTTTGCCCCTCTGCTTTTGGATACGGTAATGATGTTCTTCTATCTCTTCGTCATGATACGCTATTCGCTGATGCTCACCATAGTGGGGCTTTTGAGCGTGCTCATCAATTCGGGAGTGGCGGCGCTGATCTCCTTTAAGAGGGTGAATATCTCAAGGGTAATGGTCAGAGATACGGCAAAGCTTGAGTCCTCGACGATCTCCGGAATAGAGCTCATCGAGTCCATCAAGGCAGGGGGCGCGGAAAACGGGTACTTCAGAAAGTGGGCCGGCTATCAGGCCGGAGCCAATACCCAGAGCGTACATTCGATGAGGCTCGATGCCTATATTGGCTCGGTTCCGGCCATAGTGGAGATAATAGTGGACGATCTGGTCCTGCTGCTGGGAGTCCTCCTGGTCATAAGGGGGCGCTTTACTCCGGGTATGATCCTGGCCTTTCAGGGCTTTTTGGGAGAATTCCTGTCGCCTGCGCAAAATCTCATTTCCTTCGGACAGAGCATAATGGAAATGCGGACCTCGATGGAGCGTATCGAGGATGTTATGACCTACCCCGTGGATATAGAAATGGACGCAAATTCCGATGAAAAGGCGGATATTAAGGGGAAGCTCAGCGGAGAGCTGGTCTTAAAGGATGTGACCTTCGGCTATTCCAATCTGAGGCCTCCGCTTATCGAGAATTTCAATATGGAGCTTAAGCAGGGGAAAAGCGTCGCCCTCGTGGGATTTTCCGGCTGCGGCAAATCCACCCTGGCAAAGCTTATTTCCGGGCTCTACAGACCCTGGAGCGGGGAGATACTTTTCGACGGCTATAGACGAGAGCAGATCAAGAGGAATGTATTCACCGGGTCGGTGGCGGTCGTGGACCAGGAGATCATCCTCTTTGAGGATACCATAGCGAACAATATAAGGATGTGGGATGAATCGATAGAGGACTTTGAGGTCATCCTTGCGGCGAAGGACGCCCATCTGCACGAGGATATTATGATGAGGGACGGGGGCTATTCCTCGCGCCTTACCGAGGGAGGAAAGGATTTCTCCGGCGGGCAGAGACAGAGGATGGAGATAGCGAGGGTCCTGGCCCAGGACCCCACCCTTATTATAATGGACGAGGCCACCAGCGCCCTGGATGCGCAGACGGAATATGAGGTGGTAAATGCGATAAAGGCCAGGGGCATAACTCTGGTGGTAATAGCCCACAGGCTTTCCACGATAAGGGACTGCGACGAGATAATAGTGCTGGATAAGGGCAAGGTGGTTGAGAGGGGGACACACGCGGAGCTCATGGCTAACGACGGGATGTATAAGACGCTGGTAAGCTCGGAGTGAGGGAGATACGGTTTTGGGTTGGTTTGACGAGCAGATAAAATTAAGACAAAAGAAGGACGACGAGATCTTCGAGGATTCCTTTATAAGGATGGCCGACAGTGTGCTGGGGAGCAATTTTTCCGCCGCCTTTGCGAACGAAAGGGAGCTTACGAAGGATGCGGTGGATGAGATCCTCGCCTACTATAATGTGACCTCCAGAGAGGTTCCCGAGAAGCTCGAAAAGATGGACGAGATTTTGGAGTATCTCCTTCAGCCCTCGGGCATCATGATAAGGGAGGTGGAGCTTAAGAAGAGGTGGCATAAGGATGCCTTCGGCCCGATGCTTACGACATTTAAGGATTCCGGCAAGGCGGTCGCCCTGATGCCCTCCCCCGTTTACGGCTATACCTATCTGGACCCGGTGAGCGGAACGAGGAAGAACATCAATACAAAGGCGGAGGAGCTCTTTAACAGCAGGGCCTACGCCTTTTACAAGCCCTTTCCGATGAAGAAGCTCAAGGTCTCAAGCCTCCTTTTATACGTATGGGAGAATATTGAGAAATCCAATTTCATCTGGTACCTCATATTCACCGGGATAGTGACCCTGGTGGGTATGCTCCTTCCCTATTTTAACGACAGGATCTTCTCAGACGTCATCCGGTCAAAAAGCATCGGAGTCCTGCTTGCAATATCGGTCTTCATGGTCTTTTCTTCAATAAGCAGGCTCCTTTTCGACAAGGTGAAGGAGATGTTTTTAAATAAGATAAGCGTCAAGGTGGACCTAAGCGTACAGGCGGCCACGATGATGAGGATACTTTCCCTCCCTCCGGCCTTTTTCAGGGATTACAGCGCCGGAGAGCTTTCAAACCGCGCCGGTTATATCGGCAACCTCGTGGATATCCTGTTAAATACGTTGGTCTCCACGGGAATTACCTCGTTATTCTCGCTTGTTTATGTGGGGCAGATCTTTTTCTACGCCCCGGCTCTTGTGGTCCCGGCCCTGACGGTTACGATAATTACGGTGGTTCTATCCATCACCACTTCCTTTTACCAGATGAGGATAACCCGCGAGCAGATGGAATACGAGGCGAAGGAGAGCGGTATAGCCTATGCCTTTGTGTCGGGAGTGCAAAAGATCAGGCTGGCGGGAGCGGAGAAGAGGGCCTTCGCAAAGTGGGGCAGAATCTACGCCGAGGAGGCGAAAAGGCTCTATAATCCTCCCCTGTTTTTGAAGATAAATCCGGTGCTCAATACCGCAATAAGCCTTATAGGCATAGTGGTGATGTATTATTTTGCCGTCGCCTCGAGGGTCAGCGTTTCCCAGTATTTCGCCTTTAACGAGGCCTATTCCCTCGTGAGCGTAGCCTTCACCTCCCTTGGAAGCATAGCCTTTTCGGTGTCACAGATAAAGCCGACCCTGGATATGGCAAGGCCCATAATGGAGGCGGAGCCGGAGGTATCGGAGAATAAGCGGGTTGTGGAGCAGCTTTCGGGAGGGGTCGAGCTAAATAACATCACCTTCAGATATAAGGAGGATTCCCCGGATGTTCTAAACAACCTTTCCTTAAAGATAAACCCCGGGCAGTATCTGGCTATAGTCGGAAAGACGGGATGCGGCAAGTCCACGCTTATGAGGATAATCCTCGGCTTTGAGCATCCCCGGAAGGGTGCGGTATATTTCGACGGCATCGACCTTAAGGAGCTGGATGTAAAATCCCTAAGGAGCAGGATAGGTTCTGTAATGCAGAACGGAAAGCTTATGCAGGGGGATATTTATTCGAATATCGTGATCTCCGCCCCCTCGCTTACGGTGAAAGACGCCTGGGAGGCGGCAGAGCTTGCGGGAATTGCAGAGGATATAAGGCAGATGCCTATGGGAATGGGGACTATCATTTCCGAAGGACAGGGCGGTATTTCAGGAGGGCAGAAGCAGAGGCTCATGATAGCCCGCGCCATAGCGCCGAAGCCGAAGATACTGATTTTCGACGAGGCTACCAGCGCCCTCGACAACATCACGCAAAAGCAGATCTCGGATGCCTTGGATTCCCTGAAGTGCACCAGAATTGTCATCGCCCACCGGCTTTCCACGATAAAGAACTGCGACCGCATAGTGGTCTTAAACGAGGGCCGCATAGCCGAGGACGGCACCTACGACGAGCTGCTGCAAAAAGGCGGAATCTTCGCCGAGCTCGTAGCAAGGCAGCAGGTGGAGAGAGGGGAGTAGGAGAGTAGTCCGTGAATTAAGCGGAGCTCAGCCTTCCTTCCTGCCTTCGAAGAAGTTGTCGATATAGGCCTCGAGGCGGTAGCGGTCGGAGGACTTAAGGATATAGCCCTCGGGCTTTTGGTTTAAGGCCTGCATGACGGAATCGGTATCCGACTTTCCGGTTAAGAAAAAGATCGGGATCTTTGCCGTCCTGTTCTCCGCGCGGATCATCTCCATTACCTGGGGGCCGCTGGTTATAGGCATCTCAAAGTCCAGGAGGATGAGGTCCGGGGTGTTGGTGGCAAGGTAGGTAATGGCCTGCATTCCGGAGTTAACGATGATGACATGGTAGCGCTTTCCAAGCCAGGAACGGGCGAGCTTTAAGAAATCCCCGTCGTCGTCCACCAGCAGGATCGTTCGCTTCTTTACAAGATCCGCATTCTGCTTTAAAAGTCTGTCAACGCCTTCGATAAGGGCTTTTATGTCCAGGGGTCTGGCGAAGACCTCAAAGATTATCTCCTCGGGCAGGGCTTTATGGGCGACCTTAAGCTCTCCCTCGTCTCCAACAAGGATTATGGACTGCTCACCTCCGAGACATAAATCTCTTATGTAAACCAAAACCTCCCTGTCGGTGTAGATGTAATCGTCCAGGTAGATTATCATGGCCTTAGTGTCTTCTCTGTGGGCGTTGAGCTTCTCTACCGTGGGCTCCACGGGGATGACCCCGTAGCCGGCTTCGGTGAGGTTTTTGATTATAGCGCTTATCATGAAGCTGCTGCTGTCTCCTCCCACAAAAAGTATGGAGCGCTCTA
>CAMNBW010000127.1 GCA_946533525.1 uncultured Lachnospiraceae bacterium | reverse complement strand
TATTATATCATTATATAGCAAAAAAGTTTGTATAAAAAAATAAATGGCTTATAATGGTATATGAGGAGGCGGAGTGTTGGTTTGAAGGCATGGACTTTAAAAAAAATCGGTGATATTTCGTACGGGGAAGTGCCGCAAAGGGAGCCTGAGGCGGGAGAGGTCAGGATAAGGGTCAAGGCCGCAGGGATCTGCGGGTCGGATATTCCGCGGATATTTGAGACCGGGGCTCATGTTATGCCGCTTATTCCGGGCCATGAATTTTCCGGTTATGTTGAAAGCGTCGGAGAGGGAGTGGATAGTGAGTGGCTTAAGAAGCCGGTGGGGATATTTCCTCTTCTTTTTTGCGGAAAATGCAGGAGCTGTATCGGTAAGAAATACGAGCTTTGCCGGGACTACAGCTATATAGGCTCAAGGCAGGACGGGGCCTTTGCGGAGTATGTAAATGTGCCGGTAAAAAATCTCATAGAGCTGCCGGAAGGGGTGTCCTACGAGACGGCAGCGATGCTGGAGCCCATGGCGGTTGCGGTTCATGCCCTGCGGACAGGGGTGGGGCGCGCAGAGGGGAGAGACCCTAAGAGCATAAAGGCGGCGGTCTGCGGGCTTGGCACAATAGGGATGCTCCTTGTAATGTTTTTATTGGAGGCAGGGTACGAAAATCTCTATGTCATCGGAAACAAGAGGTTTCAAAAAGAGGAGATCTTAAAGCTTGGCATACCGGAGGAGAGATATTTAGACGGAGAAGATGCAAAAGAGACTTCGCGGCTCGCAAAAGCGGAGGGCGGAATGGACGTTGTTTTCGAGTGCGTCGGCAGCAATACCACCGCGGAGCTTGCCATAAACAGCGCGGGACCGGAGGGGAGAGTAGTTCTGGTGGGAAATCCCCGGTCGGATATGAAGCTTGGCAGAGATACATATTGGAAGATATTAAGGAACCAGCTTACGGTTTCGGGGATATGGAATTCCTCATTTACCGGCAGCGAAGACGACGACTGGCACTATGTGACCAGGCGCCTTGCAGAGGGCAGGATAGAGCCGAAGGAGCTTATTACCCACAGGCTTGCTTTAAGCGAGCTGGATAAGGGGCTTGGAATAATGAGGGAAAAGTGCGAGGATTACTGCAAGATAATGATATACAACTCATGATACAATTCATGATTCTTGAAAACAGATACGGTTTAGATTATGATAATTGCACTTCTTTTATCCGGTGGGACCGGGACAAGGCTGGGGAGTAAAATACCCAAGCAATACATTAAGGCAGGGGAGAGGGAGATAATTACTTATTCACTTGAAGCCCTACTTGGGCACGGGGAGATCGATGCCCTGCAGATTGTTGCGGAAGAACAGTGGCAGGATGCGATAAAAATCCGGGTTGAGGAGCTGGATAAAGGAAATAAATTCAGGGGCTTTTCTTTGCCGGGGGCTACCAGGCAGCTTTCAATATATCAGGGACTTAAGGATATAAAAAATTACGCGGATAAGGACGACGGGGTTTTAATCCATGACGCTGCAAGGCCGTGTCTGAGCCCGAAGCAGATAAGTGACTGCATATGCGCGCTCAAGGGGCACGACGGAGTGCTGCCGGTGCTGCCTATGAAGGATACGGTATACCAGAGCACGGACGGAGGGCGGAGCGTTTCTGCCCTGCTCGACAGAAGCACGGTTTTTGCGGGTCAGGCGCCGGAGCTTTTCAGACTGGCAAAGTATCTGCAGGCGAATGAAAGGCTTATGCCGGAGGAGATATTAAGGATCAACGGTTCCACGGAGCCCGCGATTTTGGCGGGCATGGACATTGCCATGATACCGGGGGATGAGAACAATTTTAAGATAACCAGCGCGGCGGATCTTGCGCGGTTTGAAGAAGTGTTAAGGATGAGGGGAAATGGGGGTTCAAATGAATTTTGAATTGATGGCGTCGATGATGTGCGCGGATTACGGATGTCTTAGGGATGAAGTAAAAAACCTGGATAAGGCGGGTATTGATTCCTTTCATATAGACATAATGGACGGAAGATACGTGCCCAATTTTGCCATGTCCTTAAACGATATGCGTTTTATCAGGGCGGCAACGGATAAGCCGCTGGACGTGCATTTAATGGTGGAGCATCCGAATAATACGATAGGTATTTTCATAGAGAATTTATGCGAAGGGGATACGATATATATACATCCCGAGGCGGAGTATCACCCTTCGACCACGCTGCAAAAGATCATCAATGCCGGGCTCACTCCGGGAATTGCCATAAATCCGGGCACAAGCGTTGAAACCGTGCATGAGATGCTGCGCATAGTCAAGAAGGTTCTCGTAATGTCGGTAAATCCGGGAAATGCGGGTCAGATGTTCCTGCCCTATGTGGGGAATAAATTCGAGACGCTGCTCGCGCTTAAGGATGAGATGAACTTCGAGGTCTACTGGGACGGGGCCTGCAGCGCGGATAAGATACAGAAGTTTGCCCCGCTGGGCGTAAGGGGGTTTGTGCTGGGGACTACGCTTCTTTTCGGAAAAACAAAGCCCTATGCGGAAACCATAAAAAATATACGTGCAATGAAATTTTAGGAAGAAGCAATCATGAAGACGATAACAACTCTCGAAGTCAGAGAGAGCATTTTAAATAATAACGATGAGCTGGCGAAGAAAAACAGGGAGAAGCTCAGAGAGAGCCGAACTTTTCTCGTAAATGTCATGGGCTCGCCGGGAGCCGGGAAGACGACCCTTTTAAAAAGAACCATAGAGGGGCTTAAGGACGAATTTAAGATCGGGGTAGTCGAAGCGGACGTGGATTCCGCCGTGGACGCCGAAAAAATAGCCGAAAGCGGGGTGGAGGTGATACAGCTCCACAGCGGCGGCCTTTGCCATCTCGACGCAAAAATGGCAGGGGAAGGGATAGAGGCGCTAAGGACAGAGGCAGCGGGACGGACCCTGGACGTGGTCTTTGTGGAAAATATCGGGAACCTGGTCTGCCCGGCCGAATTTGATATAGGCGCGGCGCTTAAGGTAATGCTCCTCAGCATCCCGGAGGGGGACGACAAGCCCTTAAAGTATCCGCTGATGTTCGAGGTCAGCGACTGCCTTTTGGTAAGCAAGCTCGATACGGCGGAGGTCTTCGACTTTGATATGGACCTGCTTAAAACAAGGGTGAGGCAGCTCAACCCTAAAATGGAGATAATGGCGTTAAGTGCGCTTAAGGATAGGGGGACAGAGGAGTGGATTTCTTACCTTAAAAAACGTATAAAGGAATGGAGAGCGCTTTGAAAATTATAGAGCTTAATAAAAGTATTACCGAGTCAAACGATGCAGATGCGAAGAGGCTTCGGGAGCGCCTTACGGACGAAGGCGTGGTCCTCGTAAATATAATGAGTTCTCCCGGGTCGGGGAAGACGAGCTTTCTGCTTAAAACCATTGCGGATATTAAGGATAGGGTCCCGGTGGGGGTTATGGAGGCCGATATTGCGTCCTCGGTGGACGCGGAGCGCATAGAGGCAGCGGGAGCTAAGAGCATACAGATGCATACCGACGGGATGTGCCATGTGGACGCGGGAATGACAGAGCGGGCGCTGGATGAAATGGGATATAAAGGACTCCGGCTCATATTCCTGGAGAACGTGGGAAATCTTATCTGTCCTGCCGAATATGATACCGGAGCCCATTTAAATGTTATGCTTTTAAGTGTGCCGGAGGGGGATGACAAGCCGCTTAAATATCCGCTTATGTTTTCAACGAGCGATGCGCTTATCATAACCAAGTCCGACGTGAAGGATTATTTTTCCTTTGATGAGGAAAAATGTATGGCTGCCGTTAAACGTCTCAACCCTGATATAGAGACATTCACGGTCTCGGCCAAAACCGGAGAGGGGATGGCCTCATGGGAAGAGTTCCTAACCCAGCGGCTGCCGAAGTGAGTTTTTTTAGGGCAGCCACTGAGCTACTGTTACTCAATCTTACTGCACCTTAATCTCCGGGAATTTTTTGTGGAGAATGAAGGTAGTGCAGATCATAAGTATTATTCCTACAAGCAGAGAGATCACGGCGTTATGTACGAAGCCGGCGACTATAAAGGTCACAAAGGATACGGCGGCGCAGGTCAGCGCGTAATATATCTGCGTTGTAACGTGGGCTATATGGTCGCACTGCGCTCCGGCGGAGGACATTATAGTCGTGTCGGAGATGGGCGAGCAGTGGTCGCCGCAGACAGCTCCCGCCATGCAGGCAGAGACGCAGATTATCGCAAGGGGATTTCCGCTTTCGATAGGGAAGACCTTAAGGGTTATCGGAATAAGTATGCCGAAGGTTCCCCAGGAGGTACCCGTTGCGAAGGCCAGGAAGAAGGCGATAACAAATATTATCGCGGGCAGGAAGCTAAGCAGGGAGCCGGCGCTCTTTTCAACGACGCCCGCAACATATTCTGCGGCTCCCAGAGAGTCCGTCATGGATTTTAAGGTCCAGGCAAGGGTCAGTATCGTTATCGCGGGAACCATGGCCTTGAAGCCGTCGGATATGCAGCTCATACATTCCCTGAAGCCCAGGACGCGACGAACCATATAGAAGATGATAGTTACAAAAAGTCCGACAAAGGAGCCGAGAACGAGTCCCACCGATGCGTCGGAGTTGGCGAAGGAATCTATAAAGCTTTCACCCTCAAAAAAGCCGCCCGTATAGATCATGCCGACTACGCAGCAGGCAATAAGCACGAGGATCGGCAGAACCAGGTCGATAACCCGGCCTTTTTCGGAAACCACCTCGTCCTCCTTATAGGGAGGGGCGGCAACAGTGAAGAGGTCGCCTTTGAGGGCGTTCTTCTCATGGGTCGCCATGGGACCGAAATCAACCTTGAAAAGAACCATGCAGATCATCATTACCAGGGTCAGCAGGGCGTAATAATTATACGGAATGGCCCGGATAAAGAGCAGCAGGCCGTTGGTCCCTTCAGGGGCAAAGCCCGATACCGCGGCCGCCCACGAGGAAATAGGGGCGATGATGCAGACCGGAGCGGCGGTGGCGTCAATAAGATAGGCAAGCTTAGCCCGGGAAATCTTGGCCCTGTCGGTAACCGGGCGCATAACGCTTCCGACGGTAAGGCAGTTGAAATAGTCGTCGATGAATATTAATACACCGAGAAGGATAGTGGAAAGCTGGGCGCCTACCCGGCTCTTTACGTGGGCGGAAGCCCAGCGGCCAAAGGCGGCCGAACCGCCGGCCTTATTCATCAGGGAGACCATTATTCCAAGGAATACAAGGAAGATCAGGATTCCGACGTTATATGAATCGGAAAGCTGCGCGATCATGCCCTCGCCGAAGATATGATTTAAGGTGCCTACAGGGTTGAAGCCTGAGTAAAAAAGTCCGCCGACGATAATACCGATAAAGAGCGAGCTGTAGACTTCTTTGGTTATCAAAGCCAGGGCTATCGCTACAATGGGCGGAACCAGGGCCCAGAATGTTGCGTACATAA
>CAMNBW010000126.1 GCA_946533525.1 uncultured Lachnospiraceae bacterium | reverse complement strand
AAAACATGCCACTGGCATGTTTTGCTCTTGCTGCTGAGTACGTACCAGAATTTTCTGCAATTCAGGGCATCGGTCCGGCTGACCACTGAATTGTAACGAAACCTGTTATAAGGTAGCTTGATAGATAATGACTTTTGTCTAAATATTTGTTATAATCATACCCTAAGAGTGTTCCGCCTGTTTATCCGGAGGATAGATTATGAGACTGAAATTTGCGAACCTGTACGGGTATTATAAGGATAATTATAATGATTGTATAGATATGATAAGGCAGACGAACCTCAGGCATGTTGCCATTTTAAACAGATGGTTCCTTATCGTAAATATCTTTTTTCTTGTTTTTTCAATTATGAGTATCTTCGGCGTTCGAAGCAGCATGACGCCGTTTTATGCAGTATTCTTAGGCATATCGGTCCTCTTTGAGGTAATGATGTTTGTCTTTAGAAAATCTGTCCAGAAGTATTCCCTGCCGATAATCTACATCAATATGTGTATCGTAATGATCTACGGAATTCTGGCATCCGTAGCCCAGCCCTATATGGCGGCCACATTTTTTATTGTTCTTATAGTGGTCATCGCTATCTCCTACATCGATACTATGGCGCGAATGACCATCGCCCTTGTGGTGTTTACAGCGGCCTTTCTTATCGCCTCCTATACTCAAAAGGCAATGACCATAGCCTTTCAGGATACCTATAATTCTCTGTTATGCTTAAGTCTTGCCGTCACGCTGCATTTCGCATTTCAGAGGACAAGAATGCAGCAGTTCATAACACACCAGAAAAATGTACAGATACAGCGGGAGCTGGAGATCAAGTCGAGCTTTGATGCCCTGACCTCTCTTTTAAACAGAGGCAGATTTTTTGCGATGGTCGGCAGTGTTCTAAGAGGCTATCATAATGAATATATGGCCCTTTGCCTTTTGGATCTGGACGAATTCAAGCAGATCAACGATAAGCTCGGGCACCAGATGGGAGATAAAGCAATTCAGATAGCGGGAAATACCATTACGGAAGTGATGGAGATCGACCTTAAGGAGAAATGGTCCTTTCAGGAGAGGGCAGTCCGCAATGGCCTGAGCTTTGCCGGAAGGCTTGGCGGAGACGAGTTCATTGTTTTTATAAGGGGTAAGAGTAAGAAGGAAGAGATACTGACCCTGATGCAGGAGATGTTAAAGAAGCTAAATCAGGTCGACTATGGAGAACTCAAGGGCATACATGCGTCCATCGGAATTACGGAGATCCTGGAGCAGGACATGGATATTGACGATGCTTACCGCAGGGCTGATGAAGCGCTCTACGAGTCCAAGCGCGCCGGCAAGAACCAGATTCATTTCAGCAAATAAGAGCATCTGAACAAAAGGAGATCGTATTAATGGAATTTCAATATATACTCATTTTCCTGATCGTGGTGCTCCTGTGTGCTGCAATATGGGCGCTAAGAGTTTACAGGAAGGATAAAGCGAGAAATATCGAGCTGCTTTTAACCCTTGTGGGGATAATTGAAGCCGGAGACCCCATCCTAGACGGACATTCTCTGCATGTCCATAACCTTACCATGGTGTTCTATGATTTTCTTCCGGTCAATATGCGGCTTAAGCTAAACAGAGAGGAGCTGGAATACGCATCGCTCCTCATCGATATAGGAAAGCTTGGCATTCCGAGGGATATTTTGGGCAGGAAGGGAAAGCTTAAGAGTGAGGAATGGGCGCTTGTCAGGAGTCATCCCGAGATAGGCCTGAGGATCTTAGGTACGATACGAGGCTTCGACAATATTTCCAGGTGGATACTTTACCATCATGAGAGGGTGGATGGAAAAGGCTACCACGGACTTAAGGGAAACGAGATTCCACTTGCATCCAGAATGATAGCCATAACCGATACCTTCTCCGCGATAACCATGGTCAGGGCCTACAAGCCCCCTATGGCCTATGAGGATGCGATAACGGAGCTGAGACTGTCCTCCGGTTCACAGCTTGACGCAGAGCTTGTGGATATATTCTGTCAGATACCGCTTATAAATATAGATAAATGTCTGGAGGATGTTCATCATAGAATCAAGAAAATCAAGGATGAGACAAAGGTATGAAGAAGGCAATATCCGTAATTCTCGCAGCGGTAATGGTATTGAGCCTGGCCGCCTGCGGAGGCTCTGCAAAACGACCCAAAAAGGAAATAGATGAAAACACTGTGATACTCACCCTTGCCTTGCGCTCGGGTACGTACTCGGATGTTATCCAGAGCTGCCTGTATGAATTTGAGGAAGCCAACAATGTCTACTGCGAGGTTCTGGAAATGGAGGAGGACGAGCTGCATTCCGGCGTTGTGGAGGACGCAGCAAAGCCAGAGGGAGCCTATGACCTTTGCATGGTGGACGGCTCCTGGATGGCTGAATATACTGCTAAGGGAGTGCTGGCAAATTTGAGCAGCCTGGGCTATGAGCTGGATGAGGATATAATTCCGGCGACCACCGAAATCTGCTATAGCGACGGAGATATCTACCTTGCCCCGTATTACGGCAATGTTACGGTACTTCTTTATAATAAGGCCATCGTGGAGGGAGCGGGATATAAGGACGGAAAGACCATAGATTCGCTTGAGGACATTAAAAATATCTGTGACTACGCGAAAGGCTATGGCAATATCGGTTTCATGTACCGGGGGGATTCGGCAAATAATTACGTGGTGGATTTTTTGCCCTTCCTGCTCTCCTATGGGGGCTGGGTCGTGGACGAGAACAATAGGCCCACGGTAGATACACCGGAATTCAGGCAGGCTCTAAGCTTCTATATGGGAATTGCCTCCAGCGGAGATGCGGCCCCAAGAGACGACCTTGTAATGGCCATTGCAAACGGGGCGGCGGCAATGGGAGTCGGCTGGCCGGGCTGGTATACCCCGAATAAAAAATCCTCTGCCGATTACAGCGCCATATCGGGTAAGGTAACGGCGGATTCCCCGGCCTTTAATGCCAATGTTTACGGTGTATGGACAATAGGCATCCCTGCAAACAGCAAAAATAAGGAGCTGGCGGAGAAGCTTTTAGAGCATTTGATGGATCCGGAGGTTCAAAAGAGCACGGTTGCTGCAGGCGGGGTTCCCTGCAGATATTCCTCCCTCCGCGACAGGGAGATACTCGAGGAGTTCCCTCAGTATGAGGTGGTCTGCAAAGCACTGGAGGGCGGAGTCTACAGGCCTATTATGGAGGAGTGGTCGGATTTCTACACCATACTCGGGGCAGAGATGGAAAACATCATGAAGGGCGATAAAAGTATGGATCAGGGTCTTGCGGATGCCCAGGCTAAGCTGGAAGAAATGCTTTCATCGAAATAGAAATAGTGACGACGGATCGAAGTTCAGATTTGGGGACGGAGTGGAAGCGTGAAAACTCCTTGTAAGTAATCTTAACAGTTACGCCTTCTTTTCAAAAAAGTCAGTCAGGGCGGCGATTGGAATGGGCTTGGAGTATTTATAGCCCTGCAGATAGCGGGCACACATATTTATGCACATATCCTCGTCCTGCTCATTTTCTATACCCTCATACAAAACGGAATAATTCATATCGCTGAACATATGGGCAAGATAGGAAACCATGGTTTCTGACTTTGCATCCGAACTGCTGGCCAATACCAGGGAGCGGTCGAACTTGATAATATCGAAGGGCAGCTCTATTATACGGTCAAAATTGGAATAGCCGGTGCCGAAGTCGTCGAGATAGAATTTTATCCCGCTGTCTTTGAGCTCATTTATCTTTTCCTTGACGATCATAAAGTCCTTCTCGCTCTGGCTCTCGGTAAGCTCGATGGCGATCTTTTCAAAGGGTATCCCGCTTTCCTGAACTATTTTATTGACGCTCTGGCAGAAATCCGGCTCACGCACATCTATCATGGAGAAGTTCACCGATATGCGCTTAATTATATAGCCTTCTTCAAGCATCTTCTTTATCTGAAGGCAGGTCTTGTTTAAGATTATAAGGCTCAGGCAGTGGATATAATTATATTTCTCGGCAATCGGTATGAACTGGTCGGGGAAGACCATTCCGGTCTTCTCCAGTCTGAGACGCATGAGGGCCTCGGCTGTGTCATATCTTCCGGCGGCTATATTGAGGACAGGCTGACAGAAGACCTCTACACGGGGGTCGTCAAGATCCATTTTGGTGTTGATGTCCTCAAGCTGGCTTATTATATAGCGCTGCCTGCGATAGTTTTCAATATCCTTTTCATTGACGAGTTTAAACTCCTGCTCATTCATATTTTCTTCGAGATAGTGGATAAGGCCGATATAGTCGTTATTCACGCTGATCTCATCGAGGGTCTTTAAAAAGACGGCCTTATAGTCGTATCTGAATTTAGTATGCTGGAGTGCAAAGTCTGCGGTCATTTCCTTAAGACGCCGTTCATAGTCGGGATTTTTGGCGATGTCAGCCACCAGGATAATGTGACCGCCCGAAATCTGGAATAAAAGGGCACCCTTGAAAAAGTGGTGATTGTAATACCTTATGGTATTCTGCATATCCTGAGGAAATTTTGTGCCTTTTTCATCAAAGTCATGCATATATAGGCTCATTATCAGCAGTATGTCCCTGTGACAGTAGCTGTAGTTTATAAGATCTTCAAAGGCCGTGATATTGACGGCACCGATCTCTGTGTCATAGGGATTTGAATGAATGAGATACAAAATCGCAAAGGCCGGGAACAAAAAGCTGGCTACTGTTAAGGAATATTGACCCAAAATGCCCTGTATCGCCATTAATACGAGGGATACGATGCAGGTCAGGAGAACTCCGACAATTATCTGCTTGTATATCCTTGTCCTGTACCTGAAGATCATATAGAAGATTAATGAAAGATATAAGATGTAGAATATCGGGAATATGTTAAAACCGAAATGAATTTTACCTATCTCATCCACATAGCTGCCCAGGTGAAGGACAGTTCCGAGGGTATCGTATAAAAAAATGATGACGAGCCCGGCTGCAGCCAAAGAAAGGTAGAGCCTGTCAGCCTTTTTGTTAAGATGCAGCAGCTCCTTGGTATAGTGAATATAGCCCGCAAATATGCCGAATACGCTAAGGTGAAATATAAGCCTTGAAATGTAAATTGCAGGAACTGGGGGGGTGGCGGCAGGGGATAGCTCGGATACCGAAAAGCTATGGTAACAGATGTCGGATACTGCGGCTATGGCCAGCAGGATGAGTGTATTTCTGAAGATCAGGAAGCTCTTGGAACGGTTTATATAGGCCGTACGAAAGAGTATCGCAAATACCAGGCAGCACGCGATCACAAGGATGTCTCCAACCGGAGTAAAATTATTATAATAACTAATAACGGCCTCGCTCATAGGATCCGGAATTCTCCAAAAAAATACACATCTTAATTATAACAAATATATATAGATGATAGCAACTTTAATATATATATCGGAGAATTATTAAAGGTGGCTAAGGCTTTTGCT
>CAMNBW010000125.1 GCA_946533525.1 uncultured Lachnospiraceae bacterium | reverse complement strand
GTGCCAGTTCATCGTGGAGAGGAACTCCTGCTCGATGATATTGCCGATCAGCATGACCTTGCCGCCGCCCAGCATATCCGAGATCGCGAAGGTCGTAAGAGCCGGAGTAAAGACCATTATTATGCCGCTGACTATCCCGGGCATCGTAAGCGGCAGCATTATCTTAAAAAGAACCTTTAAGGGCTCTGCCCCCAGATCCCGGGCCGCCTCCAGCACATCATTTCCCACCGTCATAACCGCATTATAGATCGGAAGCAGCATAAAGGGCAGGTAGTCGTAGACCATGCCTATGATTATGGCGTAGACCGAATTTCCAAGGTCCTGGGGCGGAAGCCCGAGGGCGGCCAGGAAGGTATTTAAAATTCCGTTTTTGGAAAGGATGAGCTGCCAGCTCATTATCCTTAAGACGAAGTTCATCCACATCGGAACGATGACAATCGCAGTCTGGATAAGGCGTCTCCCGAGGTGGAGCGAACGCATGCAAAGGGCCAGGGGATAGGAGAGCACGAGGCAGATAAGGGTGCATAGGATGGACAGCCTTATGGACAGCCACAGCGCCTTTAAATGTACGGGTTCTGTAATGGCGGCGATATATTCGCCGGTAAGAGCACCAGAGTCGTTAAAAAATGCATAAGCCAGGAGCATTATAAACGGAATGACAGTAAAAAGGATTATCCAGAAAATGTAGGGTGAAGCCAGAAGGCTCCTCTTGGTTTTAGCTGACATCAATATACCTTAAGCTCCTTCCAGAGATTTCCGAGAAACTCTATTGTATCGTCGTCCAAAGTGGTGCTGACCTCGGAATTATTTACAACCTCATCCTTGGGAAATATCATCTCGTCCTCCCGGACCTCTTCATCCAGCTCGTCATAAATAGCGCGGTTAACAGTGGGATAGTAGATCTCCTCAAAGTTTCGCATCGCAATATCCTCCCGGCAGAGGAAATCCAGGAATTTTCTGGCGTTGTCAGGCTGGCTGCAGCGCTTTGTCATGCACCAGACATCTATCCATAAATTGCTTCCCTCCTTCGGAACCACGTATTCCAAGTTAGGGGCGTACTCGTTGGCCAGATAGGCCTCGCCCGAGTATATGACAGCGAGAGTGGCGTTTCCGGCCACCATTTCCTCACGGACCTCATCGACGAAATAGGCTTCCACATCCTTTTTCTGATCCAGCAGGAGCTGCTGGGCCTCGAGGAGCTCGTCGCGGTCGGTGGTATTTAAGGAGTAGCCCAGGTATTTAAGGGCGCACATATAGGCGTCCCTTATGCTGTTTTGCATGATGATCTCACCGGAATATTCCCCGTTAAAGAGCACTTCCCAGCTGTCGATCTCCCCATGCACCCGCTCCGAGTCATAGAGGATACCCACCGTGCCCCAGAAGTAGGGGAGACAGTACTTGTTTTCGGGGTCGAAGGCGGCCGCCATCTCCATATAGCGCTCATCGATATTGTCGAAATATTCAAAGCTGTCAAAGTCCATCTCTAAGAGCTCGCCCTCATTTTTAAGCTTTTCGGCCATGTAATCCGAGGTGCAGATAAGGTCATAGTCTATTGCCCCGCCCATATACTTGGCGTACATTTCCTCAGGAGTGGTGGCCTCCTCATAGAGGACCTTTATCCCGGTTTCGTCATAGAAATCGTCGAGGACAGAGCGGTCTATGTATTCACCGTAATTTAAGACTATTATGGTATTGTTGTCCTTCGCGCTCTTGTCGGGGGAAGCGGCTTTCTCTGCACTGCCGCAGGAGGTTAAAACAAGGCTTAAGCCGAGTATCAGGGTCAGGGAAAGGGAAATTATACGCTTCATTTTACTTCCTCCTTTATTAAAGAGGGTTTATCTTCGGCAATATCTGTTTTACTGCCCTCATAGCTGCTTTTCTCACTTGCAGAGGACAGGATATTAAACACCACCAGGGCCAGGAGCACTGTTATGAATATCACGCTTGAGAGGGCGTACATTTCAGGCTTTATACCCCGCTTGAGCTGTCCGTAGACCAGGGTGGAGAGGGTATCTATTCCGGCTCCCCGGGTAAAATAGGTTACTACAAAGTCGTCCATCGAGAGCGTGATCGCCATGAAAAAGCCGCTTAAGATCCCGGGCATTATCTCCGGCAGCACCACCTTCATAAAGGCATAGAGGCTTCCGGCTCCGAGGTCCCGGGCAGCTTCAAATATACTTATGTTAACCTTTTTCAGGGAGGGCAGCACACTTAAGAGTACATAGGGTATATTAAAGGTTATGTGCGCGAGAAGTATGCTCACATAGCCCAGCTTCATTGTCGAGGACAGGAGGAGCATCAGGATTATTCCCGTAACGATGTCGGGATTTAGCATCGGAATGTTTCCGAAGTTCTGTATTACGGAGGCATGGCGCCGCTTCATAGCCAGCAGGCCTATTGCGGCGGGAACGGCTATGAGGGTCGAGACCGCCGCGGATATAAGGGCGATGGACAGGGTATTAAAAAGTGAGGTCAGGAGTACCGAATCCTGAAACAGCTGAGCATACCACTCCAGCGTAAAGCCGCCCCATACCGTGCGGGCCCTGGATGCATTGAAGGACAGCCCGATAAGCACGATTATCGGGAAGTACATAAAAAGAAACATCACAAAAAAATAGAGACGTACAAAAATTTTTTTCATCTTTTAGAAAACTACCTCGTCGCCCTTTGAGGCGATAAAGTCAAGAACGTCCTGACGCCCCATTGCATCAAAGCCTTCTATCGTGTATTTGCTGCCGACGATATATCCGTCCTGAATATAGTAATTTAAACCTTCCGGCATATACTCCGAGGCGTCCTTCTTGGAGAAGAGGAAGACGCAGCCATCCGGAGAGGCCAGGTAATCACGCAGATTATCAGCGAAAAGCTCGTGGTCGAGATAGCGTGAGAAGTAAAAGTCATTTAAGGTTATATCGTGATCGGTGGCCCAGTTGGCGATGTTGAAGAAGATCTTGTTGTCCGTCCTGCTCTCTGTGGAGGAGAAGACAAAGTGCTGAATATCTTCGTTATCCGCCACTGACAGCCAGAACTCGGATTCGTTCAAAGGACTCGGAACATATTCATAAGGAAAGAAGGCCTCGTGCTTTACGGCCAGATAGGGCCTTATATCCGCAAGCTGCACTGCTATGCAAAGGAGCACCACGGCGCAGGCCAGCTTTTTATGGGTCTTCGACAGGCGGGCCAGGACTATGGCTGCGGTAATCATTATTATATAGGTAATGACCCAGGCGAAGCGCCCGTTGGCCCTGAAGGAGGCCCATAAATATTCAATGGCATAGGGGAGATGGATATTAAGCAGTACCTTATCCCCTAAGGTGATTATCGGGATGGTGGACACGATAAGGGCCGTTACAAGGCTCACCGAAAGAGCTGTGACCAGAAATAAGTTCGCCTTAAGCTTCTCCTTTAATGAAGGGATCTCAAAAAAGGCGAAGGCCGATATAAGAACCAGTATGAAGCAGCCCAGACCCCAGTAGAGGCCCCGAAGCTGTCCGCGGTCATAGAAGGGCATATCATATAAAAAGGCAGACCAGCTCTGGCGCGGATATTCCGACGGGTTGAAGAAGGCGTTTAAGTTGAGCCCGTATTTACCGGCGCCTACACCCATGTTTTCAAAGACCGGGGCAAAGCCCCCCAGCAGCGCCACCGTCGCAAAGGTGACAATGCCGTATGCCGCTATAAGCAGGAGCGGCAGCTTGAAATTCTTCTTATAGACCGCCACCGAGACTAAGTAGCCTAAAAGGATTATGGCGCACATAGGCGAAAAATAGAGGTTTGTGCATACGCCGAAAAAGGTTGCAAGGCAGTAGCGTATGAAGAGCTTTTTCGGATGTTCGTAATAATATTCATGGTCAAAAAGGGGCTCCAGGGCATACAGCACCAGCCAGTGGGGCGTAAGGGAGCTGTGTATGAAGACCCGGTAAAGAAAGATGGGAAAGGTCGTAAAGAAAAAGGACATCAGTACCACATAGACCTTGTTGTCAGTGTAGCGAAGGAGGATCTTCGCGGTAAGGACGCTCTGCAGCACGAAGCACAATACAGCCCAGGGGCCGATGTACTGAAAATGGTTCGGCAGTATCGGGGAGAGGAACTTAAAGAGCGTTGCAACGCCGGGCACCGCGTCCAGGAACATGATGGAAATATCCGTGGGGTAGGACAGGGTATTAAAGAGCCCTATCGGGAATTTCCAGGGAGTGTGCCGGAAGGCCTTCCAGCCGAGATACTGCTGCCCTATGTCGTTGTGATGAGTGTAAAACCAGCCTACGTTTAAGGGGTTGATGACATGAACCCCGTATATGATGACGAAAAATAAGACAGAAAGAACTGCTACAATTATGTAAACCTTATCAATGCTTTTGATACGTTCCTTTATCTTTAATGTCATTGATAGTGCCTCATTATTCTGATATTGAACGGGTCGATGTATATGCCGACCTGGCTGCCGACCTCGGCTCCAAGGGTGGAGGCGGCCGTCCAGTCGAGTCCTCCGGCGGAGATCCTCATCTGGTAGTGGACGCCCTTAAAGATGAGCTCGGTGACATAGCCCGTGACTATCCCCTTTTCAGGAGTCGTGATCTCGATGTCCTCGGGGCGGACTACCACATCCACCATCTGCTTGGGAGCGAAGCCCTCGTCGGTGCATTTAAAGGCTGTGCCTGAAATATCCACATGGGTCCTGTCTATCATCCGGGTGCTTATGAGATTTGCGTCTCCTATAAAATTCGCCACAAAGGCGTTTTCGGGCTCGTTGTATATGTCCTCGGGAGTCCCTATCTGCTGGATAACACCGTGGTTCATGACCACAATGATATCCGACATTGTAAGAGCCTCCTCCTGGTCGTGGGTCACGTATACAAAGGTTATGCCGAGCTCGTTCTTAAGGCGCATGAGCTCAAGCTGCATGGACTGTCTGAGCTTAAGGTCGAGTGCCCCTAAGGGCTCGTCCAAAAGCAGCATCCTGGGCTCGTTCACGATGGCCCGGGCGATGGCGATACGCTGCTGCTGACCGCCGGATAAGGTCTCGGGCATCCTTTCCTCATAGCCCTCGAGGTTTACAAGCTTAAGGGCATATTTTATCTTCTCCTCTATATATGAGCGGGATTTCTTTTTTATCTTTAAGCCGAAGGCTATATTTTCAGCCACATTTATATGGGTAAAGAGCGAATACTTCTGGAAAACCGTGTTTATTTCCCGCTTTTCCGGAGGAAGTGAGGTGATGTCCCTGCCCTCGAAGATGACTCTTCCGGTATCGGGGCGCTCAAAGCCGGCTATTATCCTTAAGGTGGTGGATTTTCCGCAGCCGGAGGGCCCTAACAGGGTGACGAATTCATTTTTTCTTATGTAGAGATTAAAATCCTTTAGTACCTGATTTGTACCGAAGGATTTAGAAATGCCGTCAAGGTCGGTCAAAATATCGTCTGGTTTGATCTTTTCAGCCATAGCACCCTCCTT
>CAMNBW010000124.1 GCA_946533525.1 uncultured Lachnospiraceae bacterium | reverse complement strand
AATAGTATGCACAAGATCCTTAGTCTTGCTCGTCTGCCAGTTCCGACACTTCCGCTTGCGCTTGTATGTCTTTGAACGCAAGGAAGATATTATCATTTTTAGGAGGACCTGTCAAGAACAATTTTCGATCTCTTTCATTGGTTTACATAAAATAATAAGTGGTTTACATAGGTTATTTTCTGGTTTACATAGGTTATTTTGTGAGGCAATTTCGTTTACATTAAAGAAAAGACTGTGATATAATTTTTTCGATTTACGGAGTGTTTCTACGTAAAAAATAAAATACAAACATTTATGGAGGAAAAGTACAATGAGAAAGTTTGCAGTAGGAGTGATTGTTGGAGTTATGACACTTATGTTCGGTTCAGTATCGGCATTTGCTATTACGCCGGCTGACGAGGCAGAGGCTAAGTATCAGGCAGAAAAGGAAGCTGCTGAAATGGCAAAGCTTGTTGCTGATGCGGCTGAAAAGGAAGGTTCTGGTGATGTTGCAGTTGTAAGTGCTGCTGAAAAAGAGATTGCCGAAGAGGAGCTTGCTAAGGCTCAGGGTGAGTACTATGCAGCAAAAGAAGAGGCTGAGAGAGCAGCTACTGAGGCTCTGGCTCTTGAGAAAGAGGCAAGAGAGGCAGAAGCGGCAGCAGAGATCGCTATAGATAAGTCCAATGGTCTTTACAATAAGGTTGACAGCTATATTGCTGATGAGAACAAGGCTTATTCAAAGTATGAGTATGCCAAAGTTGTTGAGAAGAGCAATAGCGAGATCGATAAGTTATGGGATGAGTATTGTGCCTTAGCTGATAAGACTGATGCGCTTATTGAGGAGCAGAACGATGCGGCTGATTATGCTGATGATCTTATCAAGGTTTGCAACAAGGCTTATGATAATTACTATGCTGCAGCAGACAGGGCAGCTGATCTGGCTGCAGAGACTGCAGCTTGGTTAGCAGTATTCTAAATTGAATTGAAAACGCTCTGCAAGTGAGCAGACGATTTCGTCTGCAAAATCATGAGTATTAAGATTTTATCAGAGCCGGACAGTGCACGGTCCGGCTCTGTTTCTTTTTTAAGATAAGATAAAGACGGGGATTAATCCCTATACTCGATCGAGGATATGTGTAATATAATAAATAATATCAGAGCAAAATTATTTGAGCTGCAGGATACAGGTTACAGGGACTTTCAGTCAAAACTTATCCCGACTGTTGCCGCGGATACTATAATCGGTGTAAGAACGCCGGAGCTTAAAAAGCTTGCCGGAGAATATTTGATGAATGAGGCGATAGAAGATTTTCTTAAGGAACTGCCTCATGACTTTTTTGAAGAGAATCAGCTTCACGCCTTTATAATCAGCAGGATAAAGGATTATAGCAGGTGCATGGAGCTGTTAAAGGCATTTTTACCTTATATAGATAACTGGGCTACCTGCGACCAGCTTTCGCCCAAAATATTTAAAAAGCACAGGACTGAACTCTTAAGTGAGGTCAGACAGTGGATAAAAAGCGACAGAGCTTATACGATACGCTTTGCAATAGGTATGCTGATGGAGCATTTTCTGGATGAAGATTTTGAAGAAGAATATCTTGAAATCGTTTCTGCTGTACGAAGTGATGAATATTATGTTAAGATGATGGTCGCATGGTATTTTGCTACGGCTCTTGCAAAACAGTATGACAGTGCGGTTAAATACCTTGAAGAGTGTAAATTGGATAGCTGGACGCATAACAAGGCGATACAAAAATCGGTGGAAAGCCGGCGCATAAGTGAGGAGCGTAAAGAATATCTAAAGACACTTAAGATAAAATAGATATATCTCTTGACGTAAAATTATTTTGGGATATATTGAAAGAGCGGGGTTATTTATAGTAAACGTCAGATAAATCTGCCGTTTACTATAAAGCCTCCGGCGGGCACTGTGTGCCAGTGGCACACGCTTAGTGCCACGGATTTTGTAAGGTAATATGCCGCTTGAAGCGGCCAAAATCCGGCGCAGCAAACGCCATTAGGCAAAGCCTAATGTCGTTTACTATAGAAAGGTTTTTGATATGGATATTAAAAATGACGAATTGATGCTCATAGGCTCCAAGGAGTCGTTTCTTATAAGGACTTTAATGAAAAAACTTGAGGATGCCGGTATAAAGGCGTTCTATACAGGGGCAGATGTGGATGCCATCAACGGGCAGTGGGCAAGAGCCTCGGTCGTGGCGTTCTATCTGGATCAGGGAGCACACACCAAGTCGTCCATTTTTCAGTTTATCAATGACCGGCTGAATGAGACCGATAAAAAGATAATCCTTATAGGAGAAAAGGAAGATATAGAGGAAGCAGAGAAATTTATTTCAAAACAGGTTGTTGCACAGAGCTTTTTGCGTCCGCTTGATAATGAAAAATTCATTTTTGCCGTAGCCGAGAATTTCAGAATTGCTTCCAGTGAAAAAGAAAGAAAGAGTATCCTTATCGTGGACGATGACGCAACGTATCTCGGCCTTATCAGAGGCTGGCTTAAGGGGACCTACAAGGTCTCGATGGCTAATTCCGGCCTGCAGGCGATCAAGCTGCTGGGCGGCAATCACGTCGATCTTATCCTGCTGGACTATGAGATGCCCGTTGTGTCAGGACCCCAGGTTCTTGAAATGCTGAGAAACGATTCGGAGACGAGCAATATTCCGGTAATATTTCTTACGGGCAAGAGCGACAAGGGGAGCGTCGTCAAGGTTTTGGCCCTTAAGCCGGAGGGCTATCTTTTAAAAACCATTGAGAAAGATGAACTCTTAAAAGAGCTGGAAAAGTTTTTCAAGGGCAGATGATCATATGTTGGATGTAATTACAGATACATTGGTGGATGCGTTAAAGCTGCTGCCATTTCTTTTTGTCACCTATCTTATAATGGAATATATTGAGTCGAAGGCCAGCGACAGCTTTAATGCAACCGTCTCAAAGGCCGGTTATTTCGGACCTGTAATAGGAGGGCTTCTCGGAGCCTTCCCTCAGTGCGGCTTTTCTGCGGCAGCCGCAAATCTGTTTGCAGGCCGCGTCATAACTGCCGGAACCCTGATCGCCATATTCCTGTCCACATCGGATGAAATGCTTCCGATTTTTTTGTCTGAGCAGATAGATATTAAGATAATCGCCGCGATCCTGGGCTTAAAGGTGCTTATAGGGGCGGTTTGGGGATTTATAATCGATATTTTTTTAAGAAAGAAAAAGGGCAACATAGATATAGAAAGATTGTGTGAAAAAGAGCACTGCCACTGCGATGACGAGGAGGCAGGAATTCTGAAGCCGGCCCTGGTGCATACGGGACATATTTTTCTGTTTATCGTTATAGTCACCTTTGTTATCAACCTCGTCATATTCTTTATAGGTGAAGATACCCTGGCTTCAATCACTACGGGAGTGCCCTTTGCAGGCAGCTTTTTAACCGGGCTTATAGGGCTTATACCGAACTGTGCGGCCTCTGTAGTGATTACGCAGCTTTACCTCGGAGGAATAATAAACTTCGGACAACTGATGAGCGGACTGTTGGTTGGAGCCGGAGTGGGGCTGCTGGTCCTTTTCAGGGTTAACGATGACAGAAAAGAAGACATAATGCTCACGGTACTTCTGTATATAATCGGGGTTGTAAGCGGTCTTATTATTGAATTTACGGGAATTTCACCGGTTTAAGGGACTAATAATTATTGAGGTGGATTTTGGAGCTTCGAAGGGATAAGATAATAAAAATTATATCAATAGCCGGTATAGCCGCTATAGTTTTGCTGCCCCTCATTTTATCGGTGTTTCTGGCTTTCAAGCTCATGGACATCGCAAAGGCTGAGGGGGAAATGAGCGCCAGGATCGAGGAATTGTCGGAGAAGCTTGAAGCTATTGAAAAGAAGGGGATGTCGGAGGGAATATCCGTAATATCTACAGACAAAGACACACAGATGGCTTCCTCGGGAGGAGATGGGGAGAACGCTGCCGTCAGGGAGACGGCCAGTCGTTATGATACCGGAGGATCGGCGGAGGGCAAGAAGGTATATATCACTTTTGACGATGGACCTTCGGTCTATACCGGAGAAATACTGGACATTCTCAAGAAGTATAATGCAAAAGCCACATTTTTCGTCTGCGGGACAGGGGAAGAAAGCGAAGGCTTAAAGCAGTATTATAAAAGGATAGTTGACGAAGGACATACAATAGGTATGCATTCTTATTCTCATGTATACAGCGACTTGTATTATTCGGCCGAAAGCTTTGAGTATGACCTTGATAAAATACGCAATCTAATTTATAATGAGACGGGCGTAGCGACGCCGTTTTACCGCTTTCCGGGAGGGAGCGGGAATACAGTGTCAACGCAGGATATGAGCGTTTTCATACCGATCTTATACGCCGGTGGGATAGAATACTATGACTGGAATGTGTATCCCGGAGATGCTTCCAGGGAACAGCATACAGCGGAGGAAATAGTATCAAATACACTAAAGGGTGTGGATAAGGTCGATACAGCAGTGATCGTTTTGCATGATACGGGAGCAAAAAAATCTACGGTAGATGCCCTTCCGGAGATACTGGAGGGCCTGAGGGAGAGAGACTGCAATATCCTGCCCTTTGATGAGGATACTCCGGTAATTCATCAATATGAATTATCCGAAGATGAATAGATTAGGAGGAAAGTATGGGTTTTTTTAAGGATTTTAAAGCTGACCTTTCTAAGGCGGTGGAGGAACTTATCCCTGATGAGGTAATAGAAGATAAAGTTCCGAAGTCGAAGGAGGTGCTGCCGTTTCCTGATCATCCGATAATGGTGAATACCATTACTGACGATGAGGCGGAAGCGGATTTCAGAGCTAAGGATTTTGAATTTGACGATGTCAATTTCGTAGATAAACTGCAGGACAATATACTTCCGGATATGGAAATAGGCGACGTTTCCAGACTGGTAGCGGAGGCGGCTGATAAGGCTGCGGCAAAAGAGGCGGCTGTAAGAACTCAGAAGCCTGCTCCGTCGGCGCCGAGTGAAGAAGAGTATTCGGGAGATATAATCTTTCCGGATGAGCCTGTTATACGCAAGAGTGCGGCCAGAGGAGCCGGGGCACCTAAGAAAGCAATAAGCCCGAAGCCTGCGGCGGCTAGCGCGCCTGAACCTGTGGAGATGCCGACGATGCCAGAAATGCCGGTAATGCCCGAGATGGCAGCTAGTGAGCCCGAGCCTGCGGCAATGCCGACGATGCCCGAAATGCCGGCAATGCCCGAGATGGCGGCAAGCGAGCCCGAGCCTGCGGCGATGCCGGTAATGCCAGAAATGCCCGCAATGCCCGAGATGACGGCAAGTGAGCCTGAACCTGTTGAGATGCCGGCCATGCCAGAAATGCCGATAGTGCCCGAGGTGGCAGCAAGTGGGCCCGAGCCTGCGGCGATGCCGGTAATGCCAGAAATGCCGGTAATGCCCGAGATGGCGGCAAGTGAGCCCGAGCCTGCGGC
>CAMNBW010000123.1 GCA_946533525.1 uncultured Lachnospiraceae bacterium | reverse complement strand
ACATAAGGTTCCTCGCGGAGAAGTTCGAGTTCGTCGGTGGTAATATCAAGAACTGCATCCTGAATGCGGCCTTCCTCGCTGCGGCGGATCCGGAGGCCAACGGCCAGGTGCATATGAAGCACTATCTCAATGCCATTAAGTACGAGTTCGTTAAAGTCGGTAAGGTATTTACCAAGTCCGACTTCGAGCCGTATGCCGCAGAGGTTGGGTTGGCGTAAATGTAGGCGGGTTGAGCCTTTTATATTTTGTACCCAGTCCACAGTCCGTAACTAAATATAGTCTCCTTCATTACCCGGGAAATTTTTGGTTGACATGATTTACGGTTGACATAAAAATTTTTTCGGGTAAAATATTGTTTATAGTAAACGACAAAACTCTTTTTGTTTTGGCGTTTACTGCGCCGGATTTTGGCCGCAAAGCGGCATATTTCCTAACAAAATCCGTGCGCATCCATGCGGAGCATGTATAGTAAGCGAATATTTCGCTTACTATACATAATTTTTTTCTGCCACGGACAAAATAGATTGCGTATATATAGTTAAAGCCAATTTATAAAAGGAGACATGAGAGAATGAAAAAAGCAAAACTACTAAAACGAATCGCGGTATTACTGCTGGCCTTCGTGCTGGCAGCGTCAAACGTGGTCATCCTGCATGCAGATGACGACTTTGAAAACTTTGACGACGTAGACATCGATGACGATGACGGAGGAGTTGATTACGACGACGATGACGACAACGGCGGAAATAATGTTGAGCCGACTCCGGCACCCGACCCGACTCCTGCGCCCGAGCCGGAACCCACACCCGACCCGGAGCCTACGCCCGAGCCGGAACCCACTCCCGAGCCGGTATATCATCAGCTCACCACCGATAAGAGTAAGATAAGCTTCGGAACGATCTCACCTTCGGATGAGCCCAGGCCCATAGGCTTTACGATCCGAAACGACGGAAGCGAAGATGTAAAGCTCGACTGGAGCCCGGTGGATCCTTCGGGGATATTCTATTTAAAGATGGGAGAGAACGCGGGATCGGCGCTTAAGCCCTCGGCAAGCGTACAGGGAAGCATAGGAGTGACCCAGGGCGGACTTAAGCCCAACGATTACTCGGCTACCTTTGTAATAAGCGATGTACACGACCGTTCGAATACGGTTACCCTTACAGCTTCGCTCAGAGTAGAGAATGCCAAGCCCGTGGTTACGAAGGTTGAGATTTCTCCTTCCAAAGCCAGCCTTCAGGCGGGAGATCAGATAACATTTGAGGCTAAGGTCTCAGGAGAGGGCGATCCCGACACGTCGGTGACCTGGAAGGTACAGGGAGCGGACTCCTCGAACACGAAGATTGGCTCCGATGGCACCCTTAACATCTCGAAGGACGAGACGGCCACCTCCCTTACGGTTGTTGCAAGATCTAATCAGGACAGCGACCGCATGAGTTCGGCGAAGGTAAGCATAGCCAAGGGAAGCTTCACTGTAAATGCCCGCTCCAAGCCCGCTGAAGGCGGCTGGATAGACGGGTCGGGAATTTACGATAAGGGCGACAGAGCCGTTCTTACTGCCATACCCGACAAGGGCTATAAATTCGTTAAATGGCTGGACAGCGACGGCAACTTTGAGTCCGACTCCAAGACCTTCAAGACGGATAAGATTACCAGGAACGAAGAGTTCACGGCAGTTTTTGAAAAATCCGGAGAATACAATATCTCGGTAAAGAGCGCCGACAAGGACAAGGGAAGCGTCAAGGGCGGCGGAAATGTGGAGCACGGCGGCAGCATTACCATCGAGGCCGAGCCCAAGAGCGGCTACAGCTTTGCAGGCTGGTACGAGAAGGACAAGCTGGTCAGCAAGGATAAGAAATATAAGATCAAGGACATTAAGAAAAACCATACCTATTACGCGGAGTTTTCGAGCGAGAAATACACCGTAAAGGTTACTCCCAATCCCTCAGAAGCGGGTAAGGTTTCGGGAGACGGAAGCTTTAAGAAGGGCGAGTCCACCACGATCGAGGCTACGGCCAACAAGGGTTATAAATTTAAGGGCTTTATCTTAAATAACCAGGTGGTAACTACTGAGAGCAAGTTCAAGGTCAAGGATATAGACCGTGACTTAAGCTTTACGGCTTACTTTGAAAAGGACGGAGTAAAGACCTATACGATAACCTCAGGAGTCGCAAATAAGGGCGGAGTTATCTCTCCTTCGGGAAAGACCGCCGTGGCGGAAGGCAATTCGATAACCTACGCGATGGCTCCCGAAAACGGCTACGCGGTACTTGCGGTAGCGGTAGACGGAAAGCAGATAGGCGCGGTAACCTCCTACACCTTTAAGGACGTAAAGGGAGACCATACTATAGCGGTGGCCTTTGCACCCAAGCAGAATTCGGTAGCCAATGTCAAGATGGACAAGATCATTTCCACTGAGGAAGCGGCAGCAATAGCGGTTGCAAAGCTCGAAGACGCAGGAGGAGATGCAGAGGAGAAGGGCTCCAACGTTATAACCGCAGCGGAGTATGCGGCTATGAAGAACGCAGGCAATTCAGGAAAATCCTCAGGGTCGTCAGAGAAGGCAGCTTCGAATTCGAATAAGGCATCGGCGCCGGCCGAAGATACCTCCGCAAAGACAGAGGAGAGCGTAGAGGAAATCGTTATACCTCAGGAACAGAACCTTATAGGTATGGACGATACGGAAGGCCTCGGAGAGGTTGTGGATACCTACAATCCCGATATGGCTACAGGCGTGCTCCAGTCCCTGGATATTACCGAAGAGACAGCCGAGAAGCTCATCGACTCCGGCGACGACTCAATGCTCATCAACCAGGCATATGAGGACGGGTACCTTGACATAATCATAAATAACGACCTGCTTGTTCCCGGAGAGAACGACGATATACTTACAAATGACAGAACGGTGAAGAACTTTAACCAGGTTGTAAGCGCCGCTCTTACAAAGGACGAGAAGATGGCGATGCTTAGGGGCGAGCCGGTAATGCTCAGCTTCACCGTTTCCGGAGCAGCGGGAGTGGATGAAGAGGAAGAGAAGATCATGGGCAAAATTGACGGAGTCGCCATTGATAAGTACCTCTACATGACCCTCCTTAAGTCGGTAGGCGGAGCACCCGAGACAGTGCGCGAGCTTAACGGCGAGATGGAGATCACCCTCGACATACCCGAGGAGCTAAGGGATGAGAACACAAAGTTCTGCATAATCCGTGACCACGACGGCCAGGTAGACGTGCTGGACGATATGGACAGCAACCCCAACACCATCACGATAAAGACCGACAGATTTTCACCCTACGCTCTCGGCCACTACGGCGCGGCAAAGGGCGGCTTACTGGGAGGAATTCCGGTCTTCGTATGGGTCATCATAGCGGTGGTTGTCGGAATAGTCCTTACGCTCATCGTACTTACGGTCTATTCAAGGGCAAAGCTTAAGAAGAAGGCTCAAAACCGCAACAGGAGATAAAGCTTTCAATGCTCCGGCAGCGGGTCTAAGGCTGCCGGAGAGAAAAAAATTAATACGAAGCTGCCGAAAGGGAGATGAGCTGCGTATATAATAATAGAAGGACATGAGATGTCCGGTATTAATTAAAGAGAGAATTAAGGAGGATAAGATGGATATGGAAAATTTAAAGGAAGAACTTAAGAACGAAATAAATGGAATGAAGATCACCGATGAGGAGCTCGAGAGCGTGAACGGCGGCTTTAAGGAGACAGCTTCTCTTCCCACCAAGGGAATGAACATCAAGTGTCCGGTTTGCGGTAACTCGAAGAACTTTGGAAACGCCCTCTTCGATCAGAAGGTCGGCAGTGTAGAGTATCACTGCAACGACTGCGGTCAGGACTTCGTCTGCTACGAGCGGCAGGTGATTTTGAAGAACAACTGGATAGGCCTTTGCAACAAGAAAAACTACTCTTACCCCTTTGCATAATTGAGATATATGCGGGAAAACAGGACAAGACTTACTCTACTGCACTCCAATGATATACACGGGGATTTCATGCCTTCGGAAAAGAACGGTTTCTTTTTCGGGGGCATATCCCTGTTATCGGGGTATGTTTCAAAGGTAAGGGCAGAGGAGGAAAATGTAATATACGCTGTGGCGGGCGACCTCTTTATGGGCTCCGTGGTGGATAAGGAATACAGGGGACTTTCGACCATAAAGCTTTTCAACGCGCTGCAGCCGGATGTATTTGAGGTGGGAAATCACGAGATAGACTACGGGCTTTCCCATCTTTTGTTTTTGGAAAAATGCGCGGCCTTCCCGATACTCTGCGCAAACCTCTATATCAGGGAGCTAAACCGCAGGCTCTTTCTGGCCTATATTGACATAGAAAGGGGCGGAGTCCGGGTGCGCTTCATAGGGTTTTTGACCGAAAGCGTATCGGAGAAGATAAGCCAGGAGGAGCTTATAGAGACGGAGGTTGGAGTGCGGGACGTCTACAAGGAGGTGGACAAGGTCTTCGCGGCCACAGACTGGGACAGGGCGGATATTACGATATTGCTGACCCATATCGGCATTGAGGAGGACAAGAAACTGGCGCAGTTCATAAAGCCGGAATGGGGAGTGGACTTTATAATAGGGGCACATTCCCATACCTTTATGGAGGAGCCGCTGGTTATAAACGGGATAACCATAGCCCAGGCGGGGTTAGGAAGCTCACAGCTCGGGCGCTTTGACATAGTCTATGACAAAAGTTTACATAAAATAGAAGAATGCCGCTGGGAGCTCATAGTTCCGGTCGGGAAGGAAGAGGGAAGCGGCGTAAAAAACGGGGATACCATTGAGATAGTTAAGGAGGGAAGGAAGGGCCGCGGTCACGCCAGATTATGTCAACCTGACGACCTCATAGATTTCTATCTCGGAAGGATGAAGGGAAAGACCGACAGCAAGTACGATCAGGTGCTCTTTACATTGGACAGGGAATACGAGCACGGGGGCTTTCACAGGGAGACCCAGCTCATAGACCTGTTTTCGGATATATATAACGACGCCTTCGGCACGGACGTCTTCTTTCTTTCCACAAATATCATTCGCTGCAAGGTTCTTGGGAAGACGGTCAAAAGAAAGGATTTTGAGCTTTCCTATCCCTATGACAACGCGGTGTATATGCTTAAGCTGAAGGGGGACGCGCTCGTATCGGTGTTCCGCCATATCTACAGGAAGGAAGCCTGGTTCGGGACAATGATATTCTTCCTTTTTTCCGGCAGCATGAGGGTCGATTACGACAAGGAGGCCTACGAGGTTAAGGAGGTTTATTTTAAGGGAGCTCCGATAGACAGGGACAGGGAGTACAGGGTCGGGATAACGGCCTATGCCTATAAGAACTCTGAGATTTTCCTCGGACTTAACCTCGAGGATAAGGATATAAAGGTAAAGCGGCTAAGCGCCGGGGACAGGGAGGTACTGGAAAAATACTTCGAGTCCCACGATTTTTTAAGCCTTGAGAATGAGGGGAGATTGAATATAAT
>CAMNBW010000122.1 GCA_946533525.1 uncultured Lachnospiraceae bacterium | reverse complement strand
GAAGTCCCGGGCCGGGTAAGGAGGCAAAAATGGCAGAGATAATGAATAAAGCCAGGACCGAAGAATGGGTCCGCCAGAATATGGGTGAAACCGGAACTATAATTTCGGCTATTGCTCTGGGTCTGGTTGTACAGCTTGACGAAAATCATTTTGCAGTGCCCTATACAGCGGAAGAGGTATAGTCAGCTTTAAAGCTTTCTGCTCTCCCGGCGGTCTTTGAGAGATAGTCAATGACCTCTGCGGGATAGGAGCCTACGGCAGTTTCGTTGGTTACCATGAGTGCCGTGGCTCCGTCGAGCACTGCGTTAAAAATGTCCGAAACCTCCGCCCGGGTCGGGGTAGGAGAGCTTATCATAGAGCTTAGAAGCTGGGTCACTACCAGAAAAGGCTTGTTTGCGAAGATGCACTTCTGAGCGATTTTCTTTTGTACGCCGGGCAGCTCCCAAAGCGGCATATCATTTCCCAGATCTCCCCTTGCAATAACTATCATATCGGCCAGAGGCAGGATCTCGTCCAAATTATCGACCCCGTCCAGACTTTCTATCTTTGCGAAGAGCCGCAGGGCTTCGAGTCCGTTTTCGCTTAAAAACTCACGTATGCGCAAAAGCTCCGCAGCCTTCGTGACGAAGGGCTGCATTATGGCCGTAACGCCGTAACGACGGCTTAAAAGTATATTTTCCCTGTCCTGCCGGGTCAGAATATCCGAATGGACTTCTTTGCCTACGATCTTAATGCTCTTTTGGCTTTCAATACTGCCTCCCCGCAGGACCTCGGTTTCGACCCCGTCGCCCGAAATATTCATTACTTTCAACAGAATTTTTCCATCGTCGATTAGCAGCTCGTCGCCCAGCTCCAAAGCCGCATAAACAGAAGGCGGGATGGAAATTGAACTCTCCGGGCCATCCGCAGAAAGGTGCAGCAGTGAGCCGTTTCCGGCCACTGTCCCCGGCCTCACCTTTCCCAGCCGCAGCTCGCCGCCCTGAAGGTCTATGAGCAGGCCGCCCTCCACACCCGCATTTTTCGCGGCAGTGTGGTAGTTGTCTATTATATCCGCGCTTTCGGTCAGCGAGGTATGGGACATATTGAGTCTCATGCCGTGCATTCCGTGTCTGAACATTGTTTCCAGGGTTTTTACGTCCGAACACGCCGGACCTAAGGTTCCAAAGATCTCTGTCATTGTGTTCCACCTTTCATAATAAAAAGTATTACTGCCTACAAATCTAATTCCCTGCAAGGCTATTGTCAATTTCCTATATTGTGATATACTTATCCACCTATGGATGAAGTCAGGACTGAGCATAAAAAAAATAATGATATAGACATGACCCAGGGGGTAATTTATAAGCAGCTAATAAAGTTCTTTATTCCGCTGCTTTTTTCCTCCTTTTTTCAGCAGCTCTACAATACGGCGGATGCGGTCATCGTTGGAAGATATGTCGGCAAGATAGCGCTTTCGGCGGTTGGGGCCTCCACAGGAGTCATCCTGGCCGTCTTTGTGAACTTCTTTATAGCCATGACCGGAGGGGCGGCCGTCATAGTATCCCAGTATTACGGGGCAAAGAGATACAGAGATGTCAGTGATACCGTGCATACCGCCATGATATTCTGTGCTGCTGCGGGTATAGTTGTCACCATAGCCGGGCTCATACTCTCACCTATCATGCTGAGGGCAATAGGTACGCCGGAGGACATCTTTGCGCCCTCCCTTTCTTATATGAGAATATTTTTCTTCGGTATGACGCCGCTGCTTTTGTACAATATGGCTGCGTCCATCCTAAGGGCTATCGGGGATTCCAGAAGACCGCTGTACTTCCTTATCTTCGCCTGCCTGCTCAACATTGTGGTGGATATTCTTTTTGTAGTGGTCTTCAACATGGGTGTGAAAGGCGCCGCATTGGCGACGGTGCTCTGCCAGACCGTCAGCGCGGTATTGGCGGTGACAGTGCTGTTTCGCGCCAAAGCCTCTTATGGGCTTAAGCCGGACAAGCTAAAGATCCATGGGCACCACCTGAGAAAGATATTAAAGCTGGGAATTCCTTCCGGCGCCGAATCGCTTATGTATACCCTGGCTAATGTAATCGTCCAAAGCGGTGTCAACGGCTTCGGCAGCGATACCGTGGCAGCCTGGACCGCATACGGGAAGATAGACGTGCTTTATTGGATGCTCATGGCCTCCTTCGGAACGGCTATAATGACCTTTGTCGGGCAAAATTACGGTGCGGGAAATCTGGAAAGGGTTAAAAAGGGAGTCGTACAGTGCTCGGTGATGACGACAGCGCTGTCGATTTTCACCAGTGTATTCGTGGTCTGCTTCGGAAGGCCGCTTTTGTCGATATTTACCGATGATCCGGCTGTTATCGACATAGGCTATAAAAACATGATGTGTACCATTGCTCCGGCCTATATCACCTATAATCTGGTGGAGGTCATAACGGGGGCGCTTAGGGGAATGGGAGATTCCATAAAGCCTCTCGCTATATCGGTATTTTCAATCTGTCTGCTGCGTATAGTCTGGATGTTTACAGTAGTGCCGGCCACCGGGTCCCTCAGGGTCCTGGTTCTGTGCTTCCCGGTTTCCTGGCTTACGACGTCTATCGCCTTTGTGATCTACTACAGAAAAAAGATGCAGAAATTGCAAAAGGGGCTTGTGAACTAGCTGAGCCTTTTATATTTTGTGCTAGTTCACAAGCCCGATTACTCAGTCTTTCTCAGACCTTTATCTCATGCACCCAGCCTTCGGGAGCTTCGATGTGGCCCATCTGAATGCCCGTAAGGGTTTCGTAGAGCTTCTTGGTCGTAGGACCCATCTCCTCCATGCCGCTCGGGAAGCAGATCTCCTTGCCGTGGTCAACGATCTTGCCGACAGGAGAGATTACTGCTGCCGTTCCGCAGAGCCCGCATTCCTTGAAGTCTCCAAGCTCCGACAGATAAACCTCTCTCTGCGTAACCTTGAGACCGAGATATTTCTCCGCGACGATGGCCAGAGAACGGCGGGTGATGGAGGGCAGGATCGAATCCGACTTCGGGATAACGATATTTCCGTCCGCATCCACGAGAAGGACGTTGGCTCCTCCGGTCTCCTCTATCTTTGTCCTCGTTCCGGGATCGAGATAAATGTTCTCGTCATAACCCTCTTCGTGAGCTGTTACTATTGCGTGGAGGCTCATTGCGTAATTGAGTCCGGCCTTGATATGTCCCGTTCCCCGGGGAGCTGCCCGGTCGAAATCGCTGACCTTTATCGTGATAGGCTTCGCGCCGCCCTTGAAATAGGGGCCGACGGGGGTAACAAAGGTTCTGAACTGATAATCCGTAGCGGGCTTAACGCCGATAACCGGGTTCTGGCCGAACATATAGGGCCTGATATAAAGAGTTGCGCCGGAACCATAGGGAGGAACCCAGTCCTTGTTTGCCGCAACTACCTTTTCTATGGCGTCGATAAATCTTTCCTTGGGGAAGGGAGGCATTTCCATACGCTTTGCGGAGTCGATCATCCTGTCCGCATTGAGGTCGGGGCGGAAGGTCACTATGCGTCCGTCCTCGGCCGTATATGCCTTGAGACCCTCGAAAATAGTCTGGGCGTACTGGAGAACCCCGGCGCACTCACTCATGACTATCATATCGTCATCTATGACCGCACCATCATCCCATTTTCCGTCCTTAAAATAAGAAACATAACGCTTATCGGTTTTGACATAGCCAAAGCCCAAATTTGCCCAATCCATATCCTTTGCTGCCATTTTTTTCGCTTCCTTTCATACGCTTAAACGCTTTATAAAAAAGTCATAATTATACGGAAAGTAATTTTAAAACATATATTTAATAAATTCAAGAAAACTTTGACAGAGGTTGTACATTTTCCGATTTTATGTTCGGAATGTCCTATGATATAATCTTAAATTAGAAGCACCTAAACACTGAGAAATTATTTAGAGAAGGAGATGGATTTATGTACGATATGATAATAATCGGCTCCGGCCCTGCGGGTCTTACGGCGGCCATTTATGCTACAAGGGCAAAGCTGGATGCCCTGGTGATCGAAGAAAATTATGTAAGCGGCGGGCAGATAATCAATACCTATGAGGTGGAGAATTACCCCGGCTTCAATACGATCTCGGGCTTTGACCTGGCTGAAAAGTTCAAGTCCCATGCGGATTCCCTCGGAGCTAAATTCGTTACGGAGACCGTGAACAGGGTGGAGCTTACCGGGGATGTGAAGAAGGTATATACCGACGACAATACCTATGAGGCAAAGACCGTTATAATAGCCGGAGGAGCTACCCACCGCAAGCTCGGCTGCCCCGGAGAGGAGGAGCTTGCGGGCTACGGAGTTTCCTACTGCGCAACCTGTGACGGAGCCTTTTACAAGGGCAAGGACGTGGCGGTTATGGGCGGAGGAAATACTGCCGTTGAAGACGCCATCTTCCTTACAAGGCTCGTAAACAAGGTATACCTTATCCACAGGCGTAATGAACTCAGAGCCGACAAGGCCCTGCAGGACAAACTCTTTGCAGCGGAAAATGTGGAAATGGTCTGGGACAGCGTTATAGACAAAATAGAAGGTGAGAGCAAGGTCGAGCGCGTGATCACGAAGAATGTCAAGGACGGGGCCGAGCGCACCCTGAATGTTGCAGGAGTGTTCGTGGCCGTGGGAATTGTGCCCATATCCGAGCTCTATAAAGGGCAGGTGGAAACTGATGCCGCCGGCTATATAGTTGCGGGAGAGGACTGTGTTACCAGCGTTCCCGGAGTGTTCGCCGCCGGAGATATACGTACCAAGGGCTTAAGGCAGATCGTTACGGCGGCTGCTGACGGTGCGAATGCGGTAAATTCCGCCCAGGCATATCTCTAGTCCTAAGGGGTACCGCTTGCGGTGGATGCCTTAGGACCGACCTGACGGCTTTTCGAATGCTATACCAATCTTAAGGGGTACCGTTTGAAGCGGTCGCCCCAGGATCGGGCTGGCTGATTTTCAAACGAAAAAAAGAACCGGGAGCGGAAATCTCCGCACCCGGTCTTTTCTTAACGGAAAACGTTCTCAGTTAACTCTTACGTCTGTGCTCAGATTAACCAGTGAGCGCCGCACTTTCTGCAGATCTGTGCCTTGGCAACTTCCTTGGTGTCCATGAACCATGCATCGACATCATCGATTTCCTTGCTGCCGCAATGGTCGCACTTCTTCTGCTTTCCTTCGCGTGTCCAGCTGGGCTCCTTAACCTCGAGGCAGCCGGGAGGGCATACGTCAAAGGTCTCCTGCTTCTTGCCGCCGCTTACGTTGTCAAGAGCGTCATCATTGATCTTCAGGTTTTCGTTCATTATTTTGGTCTCCTTTCGAAAATTGATTTTCATTTTCTATCTTTATATACGTTCAAAATAACATAGATGGCAGAAAAAAGCAGTAAAATTTTAAAAAAAATTTATAACGGACGTCGAAACTGCCGTTTTGGGGGCTGCCCCGGGCCTTCCGCGCCAGACTTGCCGCGCCGGGGTC
>CAMNBW010000121.1 GCA_946533525.1 uncultured Lachnospiraceae bacterium | reverse complement strand
ATTGAAAAGGAGCTTCAGCGCATACCCAACGAAAAGACCCGTGGCATCGCCGCGCATAATATCGAAGAAATCCGCAGGAATGGGAAGAGGGATTTCAGATTTTGAAAAAATTTTTTAAATTATACTGCCAGACCGGGAAAGGGCTGCGTATAATATAATAGAAAAACGAAACAGAAGAAAACAGGGCGGCGAAGAGCTCTGATTTCAGAACACAAAAACGAAAAAATGGAGGTAACTAAAAATGAGCAAGATCAATGATGAGAACCTTGAGAGCGTAAACGGCGGAGCAGCTGAGGCAAGAGGCACGATCGACCAGGCAAAGGGCGGCTTCGTTCTTCACGGCAAGGACGGCGTTTCGGTTATGATGACTGCTGAGGAGTACAACTGGCTTAAGAGTCAGTACAACGACCCCAACGGACAGGAGTTCATGAAGACTGTTTCCGGCAAGGAGATCGAGCAGGTTCTCGCAAAGCGTCGCGGCAACGCTTAAGAACGGACGCACAATTCCGGTAATCCGGTAAATAAAGATTTCAAATGAATAGGAACGGGCTGTTGTGGATGACACGACAGCCTGTTTTTATGCGCAGGGGCGCGCAAGGAAATATTCCGGCTTACGCCGGACGCGCCCCGCGCGGCGAGTAGGGGGATTTCATCACCCCTACTCGATTTTATCCTGATGCATGTGTCCCTTTTATGTCTTTTCGGGAGCTATAATATTTTTGGTATATTGCAGTTTTTTGCGGATCAGCGGGGAATGAAACCCTACGCCAGGCGCTTTTTTGCGGCTAATAAATTTTAGGAGGAACGGTTATGGCAGAGGTACAGGGAGTTACCAAAGGGCTGGAGGACGACAGCAAGAGCATAGAAAACGATCCGGTCACCACTGAGCTTGACAATATGATCAGGGATGCGGGGCAGGACAGCGGGGAGAACGAGAGCGGCTCCCAGGAGAGTGCCATTCCTGAAAATGCCCTGGACATCGAGAATGATCAGGATGAGACCAGGGAAGAGCCTCAGACTGCGGAGAGTAATGAGCAGGAGGAAGAGGCTCCGGATATAAATTTAGACAGCAGCGGCAAAAAGCTTATATCGGAGGGCGGGACTTCCGTGGATATAGACGAGGAGCTTCAAAAAAACAATGCTGAAGATACCTCCGGTCTGGAGATGACCAGCGAGGAAAAGGAAGAGGCACAAAGTGACTCCCCCCAGAAAAAAGCCATGCTCTTTGACATGGATACCGGAGCCTCCAGGCTTTCGACCGCAGAAAAGGAAGATGCCATTACGGAGAAGGAGGAGCCGGAGGAGCAGCAATATATGGAGGGCAGTATCTTCGATGAAGATATGCCCAGCGGGGCGGGGATGGTAAGGCAGATAAGCAAGCCGAAGAAATTCCTCTTTTCTGCTGTCCTCGGTTTCAGGAGAGCCAAAAAGGGCATCGGGAATTTCTTTAAGAAGAAGCTGCCTAAAGCCTTTGCCAGCGCAGCGCCGGTGGCGAAAAAAATATTAGGCTATACTCCCCTGGCACCCATGGTCTCTCTCATTGACAAGGTGCAGGAAATGAGGGAGAAGAGCAGACCCGAGAGAGAAAGAAAAGCCCAGTTAAAGAAGGAGGCTAAGGAAAAAAAGCAGGCGGAGTGGCTCCTGGAGCAGGATAAAAAGAGGCACATAAAGGAAGAAAAGGAACGTATAAAAAGGGAGAAAAAGGAGCTTAAGGCAAAGCTCAAGGCTGAGCTTAAGGAAAAGAAGAGACTGGCAGAGGCCGGTAAAAAGCCGGGCTTTTTCAAAAGAATGTGGAACGGCATCAAGACAGGTGCCGTCTGGATCGGAAGAAGAATCAAAAACAGCATAGTCGGCGAGGCAGTGGCGGACGGAATAAGGCAGGTAAAGGAATTTGTACAGGCCACAAAGGTGACCATAGCTGAAAAGATCTCCGTCGTTACCAACTATATCGATCAGACGAAGGATGAATTCGATGAATACAGCTTCGAGGACCGGATGAAGAGGGTCACCGAGGAGGAGACCAGGAAAAAACAGAAGGGCGAGGATGTGCCCAAGGATGATTACCGCACGAGATACCTGGCACTGACCGAAGAGCTTAAAGGGAAGCTTTCGTCCATCAAGGCCAATGTCACAAGAAGAGAACAGATAGAAACGGCTTTGGAGGAAATGGAGGGGAAGGGCTCGAAGGAGATAGAGCTCCAGGATGGCCAAAAAGAAAAGGTAGACAGCGAGGACTGGAAGGAGGCCGGGACGACCGGTACTCTTGGCTGGGAATCGGATCTTGCAAACCTGGCGCTTGATATAGGAACGTCCCTCCTGCCTATAAATGAGAAGGCCGCGTCGGCTATTGGAAATTTGGGAAAGATAGGTTCGGAGGCCGCAAGACTCGACAAATTCAAAAAGAGAAAGGAAATGATGGACGCCATAAAGTCCACCTCAAAGGACACGCTTATAAGGCGTATGGCGAAGTATGCAAAGAACAATGCCGAGATAAAGCAGATGCAGGCAGGCTTCGATATCGCCATGCAAGCCTTCAGCGCTGTGGAGGGTATGGCAACGTTTACAGGTAATGCGCTGATCGCAAGCGGAGCAAAGTTCGCCAATAACGTGACATCGGGAATAAAGATGCTCGCCACAGCCACCAAGACACGTAAAGGAGTGAAGGAGGGCATCAAGGATATGCTGGGCGGCAGGGAAGGCTATTATGCCCTCAAGGTAAAATACAAGATGCATGCGCCGGAGATGCGGCGTGCCGTGCGTGACGCCCTGGGAGTGGCCACCAGCGAGGATGCGGTAACGGCGGATAAATGGGAGCTGTCCCACCTGATGAGCGAGCGGGCAAAGAGCGGGGCTAAGGACATTGAGACAGAGCGTATGGTGGCGGAGGCCGGAGGCAGCACGGAAAGAAAATTCGATGCCCTGCAGGGTGCCGCCTCCAAGATCAAGCGCAGAAATGCTTACAGACACCGTTTTGCAGTAGTGTACTGATAAAGCAGAACGGAGCAGCTATGAGCTGCAGGGAAGATATTACCGGGGATAAAGCCCCTTTTAATAGAGGAGGATTGAGAGCAAATGCTGACTGATACACAAAAGAAGGTGCTGGATGAATATAACAGGCAGTTCAAGGAAGCGGGATATGAGACCCGTTTTAAGGAGGACGAAGGGCTGTATATCCTTCAGGCCGGCATAGAGGGACTTGGGGAAAAGGAAGAGGGCGATGCGCTGATGGAGCTTTGCTTTGTACCCATCGATGACGAGGATAATAAGGATGTGGGCGATGCCATCCTCTTTCAGATCTATACCACCTTTTTGATCGATATGCAGAAGAAAAAGGAGAAGGATGTGCTATACGGGCTCAATGAGATCAATATGGACAGCCTCCTCGGGGCTTACGGGGTCTACAGTGAGCAGAAGCAGATATACCATCGCTACATCACGCTCTTAAACAGCTCCGATTTTGACCAGCTAAAGAGCGAGGTTGGCCCGGCCCTGAACTTTATCCTGTCAATGGTCTATGAGGATTTTGACAGGCTCAGCTCGTTATGCAGGTAATCGAGCTTAAGGCTTACAGGGCTTCGCTCCGGCTTTTTTCCTATCTTGGGAATAAGGCGGATAAATACAGGACGGGAGTGTTTGGCGGAAAAGGCGGAGAGGGAGTCTTTGCCATCGAGGACACGGATGTTGAGGAAGCCCGGATCAAGGTGACAGAGGCGGTCTTATCCGACGAGGCTCTGATCTATGCCTTGCATCTGTCCGTGGCGGTCTTCTTATATCCGCAGGTAAAGCGGGCGCTGAAGGAGCTTACGGGAAGAGGACCGGATCTCATGCTGGCTTTGGAGGTCTGCGGCGAGCTTGAAAGGTGGTCATATCCCGCTTTGAGGGAGGGATATGAGGTTCTTTGCCGGTATCTCGCCGTTGCCGACAGCCGGCAGAATATACTTTACCGGGAGCTGGTGGCGGATGGCAGGCTGGTTTCCTATCTTACGGGGGACGATGAGCTTCCGGCAGAGCTTCGCGGCAGGGTTAAGCTCTGGTTCCTGACTCCGGAGGAGAAGGAGCAGTATTTTGGATTTGCGAAGA
The DNA here is from genome assembly GCA_946533525.1 of uncultured Lachnospiraceae bacterium. Lineage (GTDB taxonomy): Bacteria > Bacillota > Clostridia > Lachnospirales > Lachnospiraceae > NK4A144. The sequence continues at coordinate 1,452 of CAMNBW010000121.1, read as the reverse complement.
CGGCGGCCCTTATAGGAAATGAGTATAAGGCGGCCAGAGAGTGCAGGGATTTTTATGTCCTCCAGCTTGCGGGAAAGGAAGGAGTCGGCAGAAAAAGCGCGGTGGCCCTCTCGGCGGAGGCTATGGACAGGGGGACTCTTATCATATATTGGGACAGACTTGTCTCAAAGGATGCTAAAAAGCTGGGACATTTCATGTGGCTTATCCGGAGGGAGGCTTACTTTTACGGCTGCGCGGTGATATTTGACAGGGTAGCCGTGTCGGGCGGAAAGGAAGTGGACGAGCTCTTCAGCGGGGCCGTCAGACATTTTAAAAATCACAGCGAGCCTGTGGTGATCTGTACGGATCTTAAGACGGAGCTTATTCCCGAGGGGGATTTTCCGGTAAGACGCATAGAGGTACCCTTTCCCGACAGGAATTCCAGGATCGAAGCATGGAGGGGGATCTCGGCTGGGTACGGTATGCAGCTGGATGCCGAGGGCTTTGGCGGACAGTCCGAGCTGGCCTATGGAGATATAAAAAGGGTGCTTTTATCACTTTCCTCCGTTTGGGACAACGGCTGGAGCGAGGAGGAGAAGGCGGGTCATGTCCTGAACGCATGCATGGACTGCTACCCGGCTCCGAAGAAGGGGAGCCTTAAGCACGTCGACGTGTCCGTTACGATAGACGACCTTAAGCTGGGCGCAAGGCAGAAGAAGCCTATTCTGGAATTGATAGACGGAGTGAGAAATTCCTACCGTGTATATGACGATTGGGGCATGAAGGCAAAGATACCCTACGGAAGGAATTTTACGGCCCTTTTCGTGGGACCGTCGGGTACGGGAAAGACCATGGCGGCGAATGTGCTTTCGGCAGCATTGAAGATCCCGCTCTACCGCATAGACCTGTCCCAGGTCGTGGACAAATATATAGGGGAAATGGAGAAGCGGCTGGAGGAGATATTTGCTTATGCCCAGAATACAAACGTTATCCTGCTTTTTGATGAAGCGGATGTGATCTTCGGCAAGCGTACCGAGGTAAATGAGGCGAAGGATAAGTATGCCAATACCGAGGTGGCATATATATTGCAGCGGATAGAGGAATATGACGGTATCGTTATACTTACCTCCAATTTAAAGAATAATATAGATACGGCCTTTATGCGGCGTATGAAATATATAGTCTATTTTGAGATCCCTGATGTGGAGACCAGGCGGGAAATATTGGAGAGCTGCTTTGCACCGGGGGTTCCCAGGAAGGATATAGATTTTCAGTTTTTGGCTGAAAAGGTGGAGCTTTCGGGAGGCTATCTTAAGAATATCGTTGTGAACGCGGTGTTCCTGGCCGCGGCCAGGAATGAGCCGGTCACCATGGAGGATATGGTAAAGAGTGTCATTGCGGAATATGAGAAGATAGGACAGGTGGCATCCTTCCTGGATCTGGGAGGATACTCATATCTGGTGCATTGACCGG
>CAMNBW010000120.1 GCA_946533525.1 uncultured Lachnospiraceae bacterium | reverse complement strand
AATTCCGTGCTCACTGTCGGCGTCTTTTCCGACAGCTACTGGAATACCGCCAACGGGTATTCCCACAGGATAATAAACGACGCTATAAGCAAATATGAAGCGGAGCATCCGCATATAAAGGTAGTATATGAGAGCGGCATACTGAAGGAGGATTATTCCGAATGGCTGGCGGAGCAGATGATGAAGGGAGAGGCCCCTGATGTCTTTTTTATACTTCCCGAGGATATGAACACCATGGTGGGAGCAGGCGCATTAGAGGATCTTACGGAATTCATCCGTTCGGATAAGGATTTTGACCCTGCGGACTTTTATGAGGCGGCATACGAGTATGGCCGCCTTGACTCATATCAGTTCTCGCTTCCCTTTGAATGCGCGCCGGAGCTGATGTTCGTCAACCGTTCACTCCTTGAAGCAGAGGGCGTAAAAATGCCCGATAAGGACTGGAAATGGGAGGATCTCCGCTCGATATGCGAAAAAGTTACGAGAGACAGTGATCAGAACGGGACAACGGATCAGTACGGAGTAGCCAATTACAGATGGGAAGAGGCCTTTTCCTCCAATGATGTAATGCTGTTTAACGAAACAGGCACGGAATGCTATTTTACCGATGAAAAAGCAGGCAACGCTCTGGCTTTTCTCGATTCCCTTGAGGGACTCAATATAAGGAACGCCGGAAGCACGGACTATTTCGAGCACGGAAATGTGGCCTTCCAGCCGATGTATTACTCAAATTACAGGGCCTATGTCTCAAATCCGGTGCACGCAAGCCGTTATGCGGATTTTGAATGGGATTTTCTGACCATGCCCGCCGGGGTTGACGGCGATAACAGCTCAAGGCTTGATACCCTGTCTGTTGCTATGTATTCCGGCAGCCGTATGAAGGAGGAGGCCTGGGATTTCATAAAGCTGCTCACCTGTGATGAAGAGATACAGTCCGAGATATTCAGGTATTCCGAGGGCATCTCGCCCTGTGTAAGCGTTACCGAGTCGGAGCTTAAGAAAAATCATCATCAGAGCTATGAAACTCTTGTATACGCTATGACCCATGCCGTCTCAAAGCACAGATTCTATGGCTATAATGAAGCTATCAACGCAGTTGACATCTCTGTGGAGGAAATACTGAACGGCAACGGAAACCTGCGTATGGAGCAGATCATACAGTCCAGAAATATAAACACCTTCCTGAAAACCCTCCGTAATAATTAAAGAAACGCAGATCAATGCGTTTCTCGCGCGAAATTCGCGGGCGCTTGCGCCTTTCCTATGCGGATTTCTGCGCATCCGCCAGTCCGCCGGTCCGGCGGCATTACAAATGCAATCCCCCGATATGACATTTGTCATATAAATCCATGATATTCGTTTTACTGTATAAATGACGTTTGTGACTATAACAAACGTCTTATTTTTTGTAACCTAAAATCACAGCAAGGCACACTAAGAAATGTGCTTTGAGATATGGATTATGAAGGAATAAAGATTATAAAAAAGGAAAGGATGGTGGGTATGGAAAAGAATCCTTTTATCCTTCAGATGAAAGGCATCACTAAGAAATTTCCCGGAGTCAAGGCACTGGACGATGTTACCCTGGAAGTCCGCAGAGGCTCCATTCATGCAATATGCGGGGAAAACGGAGCCGGCAAATCAACTCTGATGAAGGTTTTATCGGGGGTATATCCCCACGGAACCTATGACGGACAGATCTTCTTCATGGGAAAGGAAATGAAATTCAAAAATATCAAGGAATCGGAGAATGCGGGAATCGCTATCATCCATCAGGAGCTGACGATGATCCCGGAGCTTTCGGTAACGGAGAATATCTTCATGGGAAATGAGATATTAAACCACGGCCTCATAGACTGGGATGCCGAACGTCAGCGCACATGCGAGATCCTTTTGAGAGTAGGACTGTCGATAGATCCGGATACGCTCATAAAGCACATGGGCGTCGGACAGCAGCAGCTGGTAGAGATAGCAAAGGCACTGTCGAAAAATGTCAAGCTGCTGATCCTGGATGAACCGACCTCCGCGTTAAACGAGTCGGACTCCGCGAATCTCCTGGCTCTGATGAAGGAGCTGAGAAACAACGACATAACATGCATAATGATCTCTCATAAATTAAACGAGATTGCAGAGGTTTCTGATTCGGTTACGGTCATAAGAGACGGACAGACCGTTGACAGCTACGATATCGAAGACGGATATGTGGATGAAAACAAGATCATACGCTCGATGGTCGGACGTTCCATAGAAAACCGGTATCCGGAGCACGAATCCCATCCCGGGGAAGTGATCTTTGAGGTGAAGGACTGGAACATCGAGGACCCTGAGATAGAAGGCAAGATGGTCTGCAAGAACTCAAGCTTCAATGTAAGGGCTGGCGAGATAGTCGGGTTTGCCGGACTCATGGGAGCAGGCAGGACAGAGCTTATGCGTTCCATCTTCGGAAGAAATTACGGGATATATAAGAGCGGCACCATAAAGATAAGAGGCAGGGAGGTTACCCTGACATCGGTGGAAGCGGCCATAAAGAACGGAATAGCCTATGTTCCCGAGGACAGAAAAAATCTGGGGCTCAACCTTCTGGATACAATATCCCAGACGGTGGTATCGGCCAATCTTGAAGCGATATTATCCCACGGACTGATAAGTCCTGATAAAGAGAAGGGAGCTGCTGAGAAATACAGGAAATCCCTGAGGATAAAGGCGGCTGATGTAGACGTGGGAGTAAACACCCTGTCAGGAGGAAATCAGCAGAAGGTGGTCCTTTCCAAGTGGATGTTTACCGAGCCGGAGATTCTGATACTTGACGAGCCGACAAGAGGCATAGATGTGGGCGCCAAGTATGAAATATACAAGCTGATCCATGAGCTTGCGGATCAGGGGAAGGCGGTAGTGCTTGTATCTTCGGAGCTTCCCGAATTACTGGGAATGGCGGACAGGATATATACAATCTTTGAGGGCACCATCACCGGAGAGCTGCAAAGAGGCGAGGCGAATCAGGAAGCTCTCATGAAGAAAATGACCATAACATCCATAGCTTAATCTAATCAATAGGAAAGGACGGAAAAAGCAATGAAATATATAAAACAGGTATTGGGAGGAGATTTACGTCAGTACACAATGGTGGTGGCACTGGCAGCGCTGATAATCATCTTTAACGTGATATCGGGCGGAAGAATGCTTACATCATCGAATTTTCAGAATCTTCTTTCGGGAAACGCATATGTATTGGTACTGGCTCTGGGAATGCTGATGGTCATAGTAATAGGCCAGATCGACCTTTCCGTAGGTTCGGTCGCAGGCTTTGCCGGAATGGTGATGGCCATAGCATACAGGGATCTGGGTCTCCCCTGGTGGCTTACGGTTCTGATCGCGCTTGCCATAGGTCTTGCTGCAGGTGCATGGCATGGCTTCTTCCTGGCTCAGCTCGGGATACCGGGTTTCATCACGACCCTGGGCGGAATGATGATATTCAGAGGCGGTGTCATATGGATATCAAAGTCAATATCAGTAGCAGCTCCGCAGGAGCTTAAATGGTTCGGTGCAGGCTATCTTCCCGAATGGGGGCCGACCTTTACTGGAATGAACAATTCCACGCTTGTACTCGGCATCATCGGAATAGCGGTTTTCATCATCCTGCAGATAAGAAAATACAACCGCCAGGCTAAGGCTACGGGAGTTAAGGAGCCGGTATGGGCGCTTGCGGCAAGGATATGTCTGGTCACTGTACTGATAGCATATTTCACCTGGCTTTTCGGATCGGGCCGTGAGGGAACTTCCTTTCCTGTACCGGGGCTTATACTGCTGATACTTATAATCATCTATCACACGATAACACAGCGCACAAAATTCGGCCGTCATATATATGCGGTAGGCGGCAATAAGAGCGCAGCAGCGCTTTCGGGCGTAAACGTCAAGAAGACATATTTCCTCACAATGATGAACATGTCATTTCTGTCAGCTGTAGCGGGGATACTTTTCGTAGGAAGATCCACGGCGGCGGGACCGGCTGACGGAACCTCATGGGAAATGGACGCGATCGCTTCAGTATTTATCGGAGGAGCAGCAGTTTCCGGAGGAGTGGGAACAATACTTGCAACCATGGTCGGCGGACTTGTGATGGCGGTTCTTAATAACGGACTTATGCTCATGGGCGTCGGAGCAGACAAGACACAGGTCATAAAGGGCTTCGTACTTCTGGCAGCAGTAGCATTTGATGTTTATAACAAGAGGAACGGACGTACATCTTCATCGGAAAAGAAATGAAAACGTGACTGACCGCAGGCAGCGGGAAGGCTGCCGCGGAGTCTATATAAAATGAACACTTATGATTATCAAAACAAAAAAGAGGAGGTTTAATGATGATCAAGAAAAAGCTTTTGTCAACATTGCTTGCAGCAGGTATGGTAATCGTATCCCTGACAGGATGCGGAGGAAGGGAAGGCGCAGCTGAAAGCGCTCCCGCAGCGGACACTGCGGCAGAGCCGGCAGCAGAGGCAACTGCTGATGCGGCAGCGGACACAGACTCAGCAGACACGACGGCAGACGCGGCAGCGGATAGCTCAGCATCCGCGGGCTTTGAGAAGGGTGCAGCCATAGGAGTATCCCTTCCCTGGCTCGGCACTCAGAACTGGAAGGAAGCAGAGACAATGTTTAAGGATCAGCTTGCACAGGCAGGCTATGAGCCCATCGTACAGGCGGCTGACCAGAAGGTTCCCCAGCAGCAGCAACAGATAGAGTCCATGATCGAGAACGGCGCAAAGGTTATTGTAGTCGGACCTGTAGACGGCTCACAGCTCGGTTCGGTTCTTGAGCAGGCCAAGGACGCAGGCATATATGTCATCGGTTATGACAGACTTCTTGAGAACACCACAGGCGTTGACGGAGTAGTTCAGTTCGGCAGTGTAAAGACCGGTGAACTTCAGGCTCAGGCTCTTCTTGAAGGTCTTGAGAAGGAAAAAGGAGCAGGCCCTTACAATATAGAGCTTTTCGGCGGCGGCCCCGCAGACCCCAATGCACCTAACTTCTTTACCGGAGCTATGTCAGTGCTCCAGCCGAAGATAGACGACGGCACAGTTGTTGTAGTATCCGGACAGACAGACTTCACACAGTGCGCGACAGCTGACTGGGATAATTCAAAGGCACAGGCAAGAATGGATTCACTGCTTTCAGGCTTCTATTCAGACAAGGAGATCCACGGCGTTCTGTCACCTAATGACGGTATAGCAAGAGCCATCATCACCTCATGCGAGAACGCGGGACAGAAGATACCTGTAGTTTCAGGACTTGACGCAGAGAACGAGTCAGTTGAGTGGGTATGGTCGGGAAGGCAGTATTCTACAATCGCTAAGCCTACGACAGACCTTGTAGCAAAGACAATAGAGATCATCGACTCTCTTCAGGCAGGAAACGGCATGCCCGCAACTGATGTTACGACAAATAACGGCAAGATAGACGTAGCCATATACGAGCTGCCTCCTGTAGTCGTAACAAAGGACAATGCAAAGGAAGTATTCGCAGATGATCCCGACCGTATGGCATTGCTTAAATAACAGA
>CAMNBW010000119.1 GCA_946533525.1 uncultured Lachnospiraceae bacterium | reverse complement strand
TTTTATTCTATGGTCATAGGTTTGTCAAGGTTAAAGGGGGCTTCCGGGAACCTTCCTGACGACACTTTCACGGCGCGATTTCTTGGCTTCATAAAGCTTTTTATCCGCCTGGTTCATAGCTTCCTTCAGCATACCGGGAAGAGCTCCGGCATATATCTTGCAGCACCCCAGGGAAATATCCACATAGTAATCCTTTCCCGACTGCTCATTATAGGAATCGCAGAATTGACTGATCTTCTGGCGAAGCTCCACCGCATCCAGATCTCCCGAGGACTTCATTATCCCGGCAAATTCATCTCCGCCCGTGCGGCCAAAGGGGCTTCCCTCCGGCAGTGCCCTTTTTATCGCTTCCGCTGCAGTCTTTATCGCCTCATCGCCCTCATGGTGTCCGAAGGTATCGTTGATCTGCTTTAAATGGTCCAGATCTGCCATGAAGATCAAGAACGGGCTTTCTTCACTCAGCTTTTCGGCATGGATAAAGTCAACTATCCGGCTCATAACTCCGGTGCGGTTGAGCATTCCCGTCAGCTCATCGTGGGTTGCCGCATAGTCCAGTATCTGGTTCTTCTCTTCGAGCATACTCTGCAGGGACTGCTGCTTAAGGGAAACATACAAGGAATAGAGCGCGCTTCCGATCTCAAGGGAAAGAGTCTCATAAAACATGGCATCGTCAAGGCTTATCTCAACACTCAGAAGCCCGTACTGTGTCCTTCCGTGAAACAGTATGAAGTTGGTCATATGTATAGGAGCTCCGTCAGACTTTCGCAGATATTTTCCGTAATCGCCGTAATATACATCCGGGGCGTTCTCGTGATCATAGAACTCGTATTTATCCCCCCACTGGCGCATATAGAGCTTGAGCTTCTCCGGAGCCTTGAGCATTTCCCCGTCTTTCATGGTTATCGGGTCTTCCAGCAGACAGACCATGGAGCTCCTCGTATTTAGATGCATAAGCTGTTCTGCAAGCTTTTCAAAAAACGACAGCTCGTTAAAGGTGCTCATCTGGAGATTTCGAAGAGTCAGCGGTGAGACCAGGGATCTCATCTGCGCCTGGGTCACGCTCATCCAGTTGTTCATCAGAAGCTCCTGCTCGCCGGGATACTTGGTTTCATCCTTATGACTGTCTGGATTGTAGTCACAGCCGCAGGAGGCACGAACTACAAATTTAACGGGTACCAGCTCGGACTCTATCTTCCTGCCTGCCAGATACTCCTTGATCTTCTCCGCGGTCTTTACCGCAATAAGATAGTAGTCCTGCAGGACGGTCGTGAGCGGAGGCTCCATATATGCCGCTATGGCTATATCGTCGAAGCCGGTGACGGCAAGGTCTTTTCCGGGCTCTATGCCCCTGGCCTTTGCCACACGGTATACCGCGGTGGCCATTTCATCATTTGCCGAAACTATCGCGTCAAAATCGGAATGCCTGTCAAAAAGCTCCTCCACGATACCGTCCACGTGGCTTTGATAATCACCGTATACGACATAGCTCTCATCATAAGCTATGCCGTTTTCCTCAAGGGCATCTTTATAGGCCTTCTGCCTCAGCTCGCTGTCCTTATGCCCCATTGCCCCCGAGATATATCCTATCCTGCGGGCTCCGTGTTCCTTTATGAGATGCAGCACACATTCTTTCATGCCGCCGTAATTGTCTATGTTGATGGCAATGCTTCCGGGATTATCCGGGAGGTCCACCTCCTCCTTTAAAAGGATGACCGGAACCCTGGGAATATATTTTACAAACTCTTTGACCACCATGGGCTGCTTCTGTCCCACATTGATGCTGCCGAATATGACCACCATGAGGTCGGGAGCGTCATAGTTGCTGTAGGAGTACAGTGAATAATGATGGCAGCCGAAGCCTATATCGTCCATAGAATACTTTTCGAGCACTACGGTCGATACGCCGCCGAAATAGAACCGGATGTCAACATCGGTTCCTTTCAGGGCCTCAGCCAGAAATTTAAGAAATCTTATAGAATTGTCTACATTGAACTGCCCTGTCATTATGCCTACGACAGGCCTTTTTTTCTCTGACATTTAAATACTCTTTTTCAGGTATTTCGTTACATTCAGTCCTGAGCTACGCACTTTGCTGCGTGGCTACAGGCCAATAACGTATTGGAGTAGGCGAGCCGCCCATCTGCGAAGCAGATTTAATTGCGGCGAGCGCGTTGCAATTCAGTGGTCTGGCTGACCACTGAATTGTAACGGTATTTCACGTACTGTCCTCGTGATCGAACATATCCGGAAAATCGCGCCTTATGTCCTCGATGTCCGAAATGATATGTCCCATATGCATAGTCAGGTAGTCCCTGTATGCATCCCTGTCCCTTCGTTCTATAAGGGTTATAAGGTGCTTGTGTTCACATACGGTACGATCTTTATGGTAATCGTCAAAATCTACCAGAATACGCATCCGCCTGTAATTAGGCAGCATATTTTCAATTATAAAGGCCGCAAGAGTCTCTCCCGAAACCCTGTAAGTGATCTCATGGAATCTGTCGTCGCTTTTGATATAATCGTAGGAATTTTCATGTGTCCTCGGCGATTTTCCGAGACGCTCCATGCGCTTGACAGTTTCCTTCATCTCGATTATATCATCTTCGCTGACCCGGTTGAACAGTTTATCCACCATCTCCAGCTCCAGAGAGCGGCGAACGAACCATTCCTGATGAATACGCCCGGTCTTGATCTTCGAGATCACCGATTTTGACTGGGGGTATATATCCACCATACCTTCGTCTTGCAGCCGAACCAGCGCTTCCCGTGCCGGCGTCCTGCTGACACTGTAGCGCTCCGCGACTTTCTGCGCCGAAACCGGCTCTCCCGGCTTCAGCGCGAAGGTCATTATATCTTTCTTGAATTTTTCGTACGTCTGCTGGTTTAGAGAAATATCCATAACAACAAAATATCAGATAAAATCTTCTCTCATGGGCGTAAATATATCCAGCAGCTTTACAGCGGTAAGGCAATCTATCCCATGCTCTACATTCGGTGCAACATAATAGGTATCGCCGGTATTCAAAGTAATATCTTCTTTTCCGGCCTCGTGGAATACAAGGCTCCCTTCGATGATATAGCCTATCTGCTCATGCGGATGGGAATGCATATCTCCCTTTGCCCCCTTCTCGAAAAGAAGCTCCACATTCATGATATTGTCGCTGTATGCGAGAACTTTGCGCCTTACTCCGCCACCCAGGTCTTTATATTCTTTTTCTTTGTTAATTACTACCATTCTATCAACCTCTTATTTTTTTGACAAGTGATACCGCTTCCCGTGTTAATTCCTCAATCTTTTCGAAGTTGCCCTCGTCTATGAGGCTTCCCTTTACCATCCAGCTTCCTCCGCAGGCAGCTATCTTATTGAATTCCAGATAATTCTTCATATTGTCTGCGTTTATTCCGCCGGTAGGCATGAATTTAAGCGTTGTATAGGGAGCCGCCATAGCCTTTATCATGGCAAGGCCGCCTGCCTGCTCCGCGGGGAAAAATTTCAATATCTTAAGTCCCCTCTTGTAGCCCTGAGCCACCTCTGAAGGTGTTACGACTCCGGGAAGTACCGGGATCTTCTTCTCAAGACAGTAATCCACTACTTCGGGATCGAAGCCGGGGCTTACTATGAATTTAGCTCCCGCATTTACAGCCTGGTCCACCTGCTCCGTAGAAAGTACGGTTCCTGCGCCCACCAGCATTTCGGGGAAATTCTCTGTCATTATCTTTATGGACTCTGCTGCCGCAGCGGTACGGAAGGTTACCTCCGCGCATTTAAGCCCTCCCTTTACAAGGGCCTCCGCCAGAGGCTTTGCGTCCTCGGCACGGTTTAAAACAACTACGGGCACTACTCCGAATGCCATCAATTCATCCAGTATTTCGCTCATTTTTTCCTCCTTTATTAAATTGGGTTTTATCCCCGGTAATATCTGACTTCAGCTCAAAGCTGCTCCACTGCTTAAAATCCGCCGATCACGGCTGCTTGCCGATATATGCAAGTATGCCGCCGTCCACGTATAAAATATGTCCGTTTACAAAGTCCGAAGCCTTCGAAGCCAGGAACAGGGCCGGACCCTCCAGGTCTTCCGGGGTTCCCCAGCGGTTGGCCGGAGTTTTTGCCAGTATAAAGCTGTCGAAGGGATGCTTCGAGCCGTCGGGCTGGGGCTCCCTTAAGGGTGCGGTCTGCTCCGTGGCGATATATCCGGGGCCGATGCCGTTGCACTGAATATTATAGGCTCCGTATTCGGAAGCTATATTTTTTGTAAGCATCTTAAGTCCGCCCTTAGCCGCTGCATAAGCCGAAACGGTCTCCCTTCCGAGTTCGGACATCATCGAGCAGACATTTATTATCTTTCCTCCTCCGCGCTCTATCATCGAAGGTATTACCGCCTTTGATACGATAAAGGCGCCGGTGAGATCCACGTCCACTACCCGCCTGAATTCCGAGACCTCCATCTCTGTCATGGGAATGCGCTTTATCATTCCGGCGTTATTTACCAGAATATCCACCTTCCCCACTTCTTTTTCTATCTTTTCAAGAAGGCCTTTGACCGACTCCTCATCCGTAATGTCGCAGACATAGCCTTTGGCCTCGATGCCGTCCTCTTTATAAGCGGCAAGCCCCCTGTCTACTGTCTCCTGTCTGCTGCAGTTAAATACTACCTTTGCGCCCGCTTTGGCATAGGCCTTGGCAATGGCGTATCCTATCCCATAGGCGGCTCCGGTGACCCAGGCAACCTTTCCTTTTAACGAGAATAATTCTTCCATCAGATCGTTTCCTCCTGAATTTATCCTACTTCAAATCTGTGGGCTTTAAGTTGTCCATGTCGTCGAAGTCCTGATTTTCTCCGCCCATGGCCCAGATAAAGGTGTAGTTGGACGTTCCTGCTCCCGAATGTATCGACCATGAAGGGGAGATAACCGCCTCTTCGTTTTTCATTACAATATGCCTTGTCTCGCCGGGCTCTCCCATAAAGTGGAAGACCACCTGGTTTTCGGGGATCTCAAAATATGTATAGACCTCCATCCTGCGCTCATGGGTATGTGCGGGCATCGTGTTCCAGACACTTCCGGTCTCGAGAACCGTCATTCCCATGCTGAGCTGACAGGTTTTGAGCACATTGGGATGGATGAACTGGTTTATGACTCTCTTGTTGCACTCCTCAACGCTGCCGAGGGGCCTCTTTACCGCGTCAGCGAAGGTCAGAAGCTTTGTTTCATAAGAACAGTGCGCGGGTGCACTGACCATATAGAACTTTGCAGGCTCCTTGCCGTCGTCAGAGGAAAAATAAACCTCCTTTGCTCCCTTTGTGATATATAAGCAGTCTTTATATCCAAGCTTATATTCGGTGCCGTCAACCTTAATCTTGCCGCTTCCGCCTATATTGAAAATCCCTATCTCCCTGCGCTCGAGTATGTAGTTCGTACCGAAATTCGCATATACCTCGATGCCGTCGTCCAGGGAGATCTCCTTAGTTACCGGCATACAGCCGAAGGTGACCATTCTGTCCACATGGGAATACACGGCCTTAACCTTGTCCGCCTCGTATAATCCCGTAATCAGGAACTCGTCTCTGAGCTCCTGTGTGGTATATCT
>CAMNBW010000118.1 GCA_946533525.1 uncultured Lachnospiraceae bacterium | reverse complement strand
GTATACTCCGCCTCGTGTCCGTTCCTCTTTAAGACCACCATGGAGCCGTGGGGCGTCGAGCGGTCAAAATCAATATGGTCGAAAATATCCACAAACACATAGTCCGGCTTGCCCGTAAGCACCACATTCTCCCCGTTAGCCGTCACCGTGATCTCCGAGTTCGGCCTGTCCTCAAGCTTCGTGACCTTCCCCGTAGCCTCGAGCATAAGCTCCTTATCTTCCTCGGATATTACCTCTTCAACTATCTCTCCGACTCTGCCTTCAGGCTCTGTTTCGATCTCGTCATCCTCCGGCTCAGCACTGTCTTCATCCGCAGCCGCATCGTCATCATCATCGTCAGCCTCACCGTCCCCGGCAGTCTCAACCGCCGCAGTTCCCGCAGAGCTCATGAATATACTGTTATCAATTTTGATACTGCCGGCTTCCCCGGCCGCTTCAGAGCCAGAATCAGTGGTCTCCCCAACCTCTTCATCCTCCTTAGGCTTCTCCACCGTCTCCGCAGCCGCCGAAACAAAAACAGAAGCGTCTACCTGGGGCGTCTCGGCCTTAGGCGCGGCATCGGGGTCATTGATATAGGGATCCCCTCCTTCCACCGTAAAGTTTACGGTGAAATTGTCATAGACCTGGGTATTGTCGTCGGCAGGCCTGTGATTGACATATATATCCGTATTCCTCTCGGGATGAATATCGATGAAATCCAGCACCTGCCGCACTGTATAGAATTTCAGCATATCTATCTCATCCCCGTCCTGCACCGTGTAATAAGCGCTCTTTAATTCCCCGTTCACCGAGGCAAACTTCGGCATCTCCACGTTGCTTCCGTTTATGGTTATATGGATATTGTCCGAAAACTCCGGGATCTTACCGAGCTCCAGCACGGCAGCGGGACCCGCCGTGGAGGGCTCCACCTGAATATCGTCCCCGGCCTTTATCTTCTCGTTCATGGAAACGACAGCGCCGTTAAGCTTTATAACCGCAGGCTCTCCCGCCTGCCCCCTGCTCATGCGCTTCTTTCCGTTAATAGTGTAGTTAATATCCTGCCCGTGCTTCGGGAAGAGGTCGAGATTTGAAAAGCCCGCCTGCATTGCAGCATCCACAACTCTCAGGTTCGAATTGTCGTAAAGCTTTATCTGGGTGCCGTTGAAGTCCACGAAGATAAAGTTATTCTTCATATTATAGAAGTTAAGGCAGATACCTATGGGCGTGACAAGAAGGGAATCCACCGTAATATCGGTTCCCGTAAACTCGATGTCCTTAAACACCTCCTCGCCCCTTACGGCCACACGCTCCTCAATTATGCCCAGCTCCTCAGCCAGGAACTTGGTAAAGATGCTGACCTTTCCGCCGCCTCCCACAACGAAAACTGCGCTTACCGATTTTCCGCCGTTGAGCTTCTTTATCTTATCCGAGATCTCGCGGGTCATCGAGCGCACCGTCGGGGTGCAGGCCTCCAGGATCTTTTCGACCTCCATGGTCTGCTTTAAGCCCATTATATCCGTAAATTCCACCGACCCGCCATCGGCGAGATCCGCCTTTATCTTCTCCGCCTCGTCGAAGCCGCAAAGGCAGGTCTTCGCCACGATCTCAGTGATCTCGTCGCCTGCCGAGGGTATCATTCCATAGGCGATTATGGCTCCGTCCCTGGTTATGGAAATATCACTGGTGCCCGCTCCCACGTCCACCAGAGCGATATTTAGCATCCTGAATGACGCCGGTATCGCTACCTCCATGGCCGCAATAGGCTCCAGCGTAAGGTTCGCCACGTTAAGCCCCGCCATGTTCACCGCCTTGTAAAGTCCGTCCACGACCTCGTCCGGCAGGAAGGTGGCTATTAAGTCCGCCCCGATATTCTCTCCCTTGTGATCCTCAAGGTCGCTCATGGGATAGTGGTTTAAATAGTACCTGACAACCGTATAGCCTACGCAGTAGAACTTCATATTGAGGGAATTGTTCTCAAGAAACTGCGAATAGGCCTGCTGCGCCCCCTGCAGCTCCAGGGAATAGATGTCCTCGGCCGTTATGTCCGTAGGCTCGTCGAAATCCTTCTCCACATGGGTGTTTACGGTTCGAAGCACACGACCTGCCGCCGCGATACATACGTCTTTGAGCTTAAGCCCCGTATCGCGCTCCAGTTGTGTCTTAACTTCCCGGATGGTCTCCGAAACCGCCTTGATGTCGTGAATCTGTCCGTCCAGCATGGAACGGGTCTCGTGTCCCCTGGAATGTATAGCCAGTACGTGGAACTTCTTGCCCTTGGAAAAGCCCACGGTTCCCACGATGCTTCGGGTACCTATATCCAGACCGAAGACTATAGGCTCTCCCCCCGTCTCCACATAGGGTGTATCCTGTTTTTCGGATGGAGGCGAAGACAGAAAGGAGGGCGTCATCAGCGGCTCCTGAATATCCTCCTCGTCTCCCTCTGCAGCCCTTAAAATGGACTTCATATCCGTAATCTTCCCCTCACCCCGTTTTGTGGGGGGCTTGGCCTTAACCCTTCGCATCTTCTGCATATTCCGTACATCTCCCCTTTATACTCTATTCCTGATAAGCCTGTCGAGCTGCCGGTAGGTTTCCCCGGCGCTGCCCGAATTGTCTATAATCTCGGTGCAGACGCGCCGGAATTCCTCCTCGCTCTTCTGGCTCTTTATAATATTGTCTATCTTTTCGTCCGTGTAGCCGCGCGTAGCTTTAAGCCTCTCCCGCCTGACTCCCTCTTTAGCATAAATATACCAAAGCTCATCGCATATTTTATCATAATTTTCCTCGATAAGGAGAGCCGCCTCCAGGAAATAAAAATCATATTTCCCCGAAAGCCTTATTTTCTCGACATCCTTAATGAGAAAACTTTTAACCGCCGGATGTATGAGGGCATTCATTTCAAGCCTTAACCGGGGTTCGGCAAATACCTTAGCCGCAATGAAATCCCGCTTTAATTCTCCGTCCTCCCCGATAGCCTCGGCTCCGAAAAGCTCCACATACGGTCCGTAGCACTCATGGCCCTTTTTGACCAGGTCCCGGGCCACGTCGTCCGCCCGGATGACATAGGCCGAATGTTTATCTTCAAGATAGTCCAGCAAGAGACTCTTTCCCGAGCCCGCCCCTCCGGTGATCCCTATAAATTTCATTTGACATTCCTATTCTGTCTATACACCTGGCAAGCCACTATCCCGCAATCAACACTCAATGGCTTTCCAGCCAGTCCCGGCCGGTCTTTATCTCCACCAAAAGAGGCACAGGCAGCGAAGCCGCCCCCATCATCTCCCTTAAGAGAATATCGTGTACCTCCTCCACCTCTTCGGGATGGGTCTCCACGAGGAGCTCATCATGCACCTGCAAAATAAGGCGCGAGCGGAGGTTCCTCTCCTTAAGGGCTTTATAGACATTTATCATTGCGATCTTTATTATATCCGCCGCGGTTCCCTGTATGGGCGCGTTCATAGCCACCCTCTCCCCGAAGGAGCGGACCGCAAACTTGGAGTTCTTCAATTCCGGCATGGGACGCCTGCGCCCGAACTTAGTCTCGGCATAGCCCTTCTCCTTTGCGCTCTCCACAAGGGAATCGATATAATTTTTGACCTGCGGATAGGTCTCGAAATACTTTTCTATATACTCTTTGGCTTCCTTCTGCCCTATGGACAGGTCCTGACTTAAGCCGTAGGAGCTTATCCCGTAGATAATACCGAAATTCACGGCCTTGGCATTGCGCCGAAGCTCCGGTGTGACCTCCTCAAAGGGCACATGGAAGACCTCCGAGGCGGTTATGGCGTGAATGTCCTTATCCTCCTTGTATGCAGCTATGAGCTTTTCGTCCCCGGACAGCGACGCCATTATCCTAAGCTCTATCTGCGAATAGTCCGCATCCGTAAAGATATAGCCCTCCCGGGGCACAAAGCTCTTTCTTAGCTCTCGTCCAAGCTCCGTACGTACCGGGATATTCTGCAGATTGGGATCTGCGGAGCTTATCCTTCCCGTGGCGGTTATGGTCTGGTTAAAGGTGGAGTGTATCCTGTTCTCCTCATCGATAAAGGGAGCCAGCCCGTCCGCATAGGTGGCCTTGAGCTTGCTTAAGGTCCTGAACTTCAATATGTCATTTACGATCGGGTGCTCCGGAGCCAGCTTTTCAAGGACACTCGCATTCGTGGAATACCCGGTCTTGGTCTTCTTTCCTCCGGGCAGCTTCATTTTCTCAAAGAGCACCTCCGAAAGCTGCTTCGGGGAATTTATATTAAACTTCTCTCCCGCAGCCTCGATGATCCTGCCTTCCAGCTCGTCTATCTGCACCTTCAAGGCCTGACTGAAGCTCTTTAATTCCTCCGGCTTTACCCTTATGCCCTCAGTCTCCATATCGGCAAGAACTTTGGCAAGAGGCCTCTCTATGGTCTTAAACAGCTCAAGCATACCGGCTTCCCTGACACGGTTTAAAAATTCCTCCCCCCGCTTAAAGCAGGTAAGGGCCGTGTCGGCTGCCCCGTCAGCTATATGGTATTCGCTTCGAAGGGGATCCGCAAGATACATTAAAAGCTCGACGTCATATAAACTATCCGCCGCCTCGCAGCCGGTGAGCTTAAAAAGCCTCTTGGTATGTGCGGTGAAATATTTTCCACTGCCATTCTCTATAAAATCCCTTATATGCGCCTTAAGATACATCGGCGAAACGAAACCGTTTATCCTGATGAATATTAAGCCATTTTTATCGGCGATATAAAGGCCGCTAAGGTCTCCCGCCTCATCGGTGTCTATATAAAAACCGGCTTTTTCAGCGCTTTTTAAGGAGCTGAAGAGCTCTTCGACCTCCCCTAAGTCCTCGACCTCCTTAAGCTCGGGTTCGGGCTCTGCCTTTGATGCACCTTCGGGCACTCCGGGGAACTTCTTTAAAATACTGCCAAGCTCGAGCTTTGATAGAAGCTCATAGGCCTCCTTCGTATAAATATCCTTAAGGGCACAGCCTTTAATATCCACATCTAAATCCGCGTCGGTATTTATGGTGGCAAGGGTGTGGGACAGCTCGGCCAGTTCAAAATTCTGCTCCAGCGACTCCCTTATGCTCTTTTTCGTGATCTCCCCGATATGCTCCTTAAGATTATCTATATTCCCGTATTTGACCACAAGCTCGGTCGCCGTCTTCGTACCGATCTTCGGCACACCGGGGATGTTATCGGACTTATCCCCCTCCAGTGCCTTTAATTCTATTATGCCCTTCGGCGGAACCTGATAGACCCGCAGCACGTCCTCCGCGTAAAAGGTCTCCACATTGGTCTCACCCTTGACAGTCCTCGGCAGCAGCAGCTTTGTTTTTTCGGTGACAAGCTGCAAAAGGTCCCTGTCGCCCGAGAGTATCGTGACCTCGAGTCCCTCCCCCTCGGCCCTCGACGCAAGGGTCCCGATAATATCGTCCGCCTCCAGCCCGGCTTTGGACACTACAGTAAGCCCCATGGCGCGCAGCACTTCCTTTATGACCGGAACCTGCTCCCTTAATTCATCGGGCATGGCGTGTCTTGTTCCCTTGTATTCGGGGAAGATCTCATGTCTGAAGGTGGGCGCGTGCTCATCAAAGGCCACCACGGCAAAGCCGGGAGCCTCGTCGGCAAGCACCTTGAACATTATATTTAAAAATCCCATTACGGCACCGGTATGCTCTCCCGCGGTGTTGGTAAAGTC
>CAMNBW010000117.1 GCA_946533525.1 uncultured Lachnospiraceae bacterium | reverse complement strand
TTTTCTTTATTATATTACGTAAATTTTCCGCCTGATCCAATTAAATCCAATCTCCATAAAAAATATACATCCGCAGTAATTAAAAACAGCAAAGCTGGGGCCCGGTTTCCTAGACCTCATCCGCGCTGCTTCCGCCGAGCAGTATCCTTACTATCTTCTGCGCGTTGAATTCCTCTATATCGTCGGGGACGTTCTGTCCGTCAGTAACGTAGGACATCGGGGCGTCCACCCTGAGCCGTAAATTAAGCATATTTCCAAAGGCCCCCGTCTCGTCGAGCTTTGTAAACACTATCCTGTATTTAAGCTGGCGGGCATAGGTGTCCGCAATGTTTATAAGATCCCTGTATTTGGTGGTGATCGAGAGCACAAGATAGGTCTCCACCGAAAGCTTTGACTCCGCAGCCTCTATGAACTGGCGCTGGGCCTCCATCTGCTCGTTATTGTTCGGGGAGTGTCCCGCGGTATCCACCATGACATAGTCATAGCCCGAAAACTCTTCTATTGCGGCGTTTAAGTCGTCCAGGGAATAGATAATCCTGAAAGGGATCTGGAGAATATCCGCGTAGGTCTTTAGCTGCTCCGCCGCCTTGACCCTGTAGGTATCGGTGGTAAAAAGAGCCACCCTCGCCTTTTCGTTTACGCACTTTAAGGACGCCAGCTTGGCTATAGTCGTAGTCTTGCCGACGCCTGTGGGGCCAATGAAGAATACCGCCTTGGCCTTGCCGTTATCGGCCTTCGACATAAGCTCGACTTCTCCGAATTTGAGCACAAGCTTCTGGTAGATGCTGGATAGGAGGTAGTCCATCGAGAACTTCTTTGCCCTGTGGTTTTCTACCTCGTCCAAAAGCTCGTCGGCGTACTTTTCATCCACCTCATTGTCGATAAGGGTGTTGTATATCAGCTTCATAAAGGTAAACATCTCGGAGTCGGGATCCTTTTCCACTTCGAAATCCTCTTCGTCCAAAATCTCCTTCGCATCCTTCTTCATCTGCTTTTCTATGAGGGAATGGATGCTCTCAAGCTTTTCATCTATGGCCTTCTCGTACTGGGAAGCGGTAGTGCTCCTTGGCATATCGTTTTCGCCGCCCACCTTGATGTCAAGCCGGCCCGGCCTCTCCTCAGGGATAATGTCCTTTAGCTTCCCGGCATTTTCGTCCTTCGGCGGGAGCCGCACCGGCCTCGTATTGGATACGTTGCCGTCGTCGGCCTCCTCTATGGCCGCCGTCACCTCCACCTTGGGCTTCGAGAACAGGCCGAAAAGCCCCTTGTTTTTTATGGGCTTCGCGTTTAAGACCACCGCTCCTTCCCCGAGGGACTCCCTGGCGGCCTTCGTCGCCTCCTCTTCAGTTTTTCCTACAAACTTCTTTATTATCATGCGGTAATCATACCTACTGACTGTAATTCTACTCCGGAATCTACTTCATTATATGAAATAACGATGAGATCCTGTATATAATCCTCGGACAGCTTTTTAAAATATATCCTGACTATCGGGGAGGTCACAACAATGGGCATCTTTCCGAGCTCCTCAAGCTTCCTGACCTCGGCCTCCGTTGCGTTCATTATAGCCTTTGTGCGGTCGGGTGGCAAGGTAAGATAAGCCCCCTGCTCCGTCTGTTTCACGCTCTGCATTATCTCCTGCTCCACCTTCGGGTCCAGGGTCACTACGCTCGTGGCCTCATATTCCGAGAAGAACTTCGCGCTTATAGCGCGCTTTAAGGCCTGGCGCACATATTCGGTGAGCACGTCCGTATCCCTTGTGGTCGGAGAATAGTCCGCCAGGGTCTCGAAGATGGTCAACAGATCCCTTATCGAGACGCCCTCCTGCAGGAGATTTTGCAGTACCTTCTGGATCTCGCCAACGCCCATGAGCTTCGGCGTAAGCTCCTCCACAACCTCCGGGTTGCTCTCCTTTAAGTTGTTGATAAGGTTCTGCGTATCCTGACGGGTAAGGAGCTCCGCGATATGCTGCCTTATTATCTCTGTTAAGTGGGTAGCGATAATCGACGGCGGGTCTACAACAGTGTAGCCTAAGGACTCCGCCCGCTCTCTCTGGCTTTCGGTTATCCAAAGCGCCGGCAGGTGGTAGGAAGGCTCGAAGGTCTTGATACCCGCGATCTCCTCCTCAACTCCTCCGGGGTTCATGGCCATATAGTGGTCAAAGAGGATCTCTCCCTCGGAAACCTGTATGCCCTTTATCTTAATAATGTACTGGTTGGGGTTTAGCTGTATGTTATCCCGAAGACGGATTATCGGGACAACGGTACCGAGCTCTATGGCGATCTGCCTTCTTATCATAACTACACGGTCA
Organism: uncultured Lachnospiraceae bacterium; assembly: GCA_946533525.1. Taxonomy (GTDB): domain Bacteria; phylum Bacillota; class Clostridia; order Lachnospirales; family Lachnospiraceae; genus NK4A144. Next base: position 3,431 of record CAMNBW010000117.1, on the reverse strand, counting down.
AGCAGGTCTCCGCCCTGATTTACGTCAGCCAGCGGGATAATACCGTAACCGAATTCCAGCTCGATAGGGTCCACATTGAGGAGGGAGACGACATTTTCGGGCTTCCTGATCTCCTCCGCCGAGGTCTCCTCCTCCTTGGTCTCGGTAACCACCTCTTCCACCGAAAGCTGGTTGGCGATGACACGGCCTCCTATTACAAATAAGGCCCCCATCGGCACAAAGATCACGGAATTAAGCGGTGTCACTATACCTAAGAAGGCAATGACCGCTCCCGAAAAATACATAACCTTCGGTACACCCAATACCTGCTTTACAAGCGTAGGCCCGAAGTCCGCCTGCTTGGAGCCCTTTGTTACAAGGATACCGGTTGCAAGCGAAATAAGAAGCGAGGGAATTGCTCCGACCAGTCCGTCGCCTATGGTCAGTATCGTATAGTTTTGAAGGGCATCGGGGAAGGTCATCCCCCGTCTTAAAACGCCCATGGCTATACCGCCGATAATGTTTACCGCGGTGATCAGAAGACCCGCAGTCGTATCTCCCTTAACGTACTTAACGGCACCGTCCATGCTTCCGAAGAAGGTGGACTCGTTCTGCAGCTTCTCACGTCTTTCCTTGGCTTCCTGATCGGTAATGGCTCCGGTATTAAGGTCTGCGTCTATAGCCATCTGTTTACCGGGCATGGCGTCCAGGGTAAATCTCGCCGTAACCTCGGACACACGCTCGGAACCTTTGTTGATTACCACCATCTGAACTATCAGCAGTATGATATAGACGATGGTTCCGACTATAAGGTCGTTTCCTCCCACGAACTGACCGAAGGTCCGGACCACGTTTCCGGGATCGCCGGTGGTAAGTATGAGCTTTGTGGAGGAAATGTTTAAGGAAATCCTGAAAAGGGTCGTAAACAGGAGGATCGTGGGATAGTAGGACATATCCAGAACCTCCTTGGTAAAGAGCGTGTTAAAGAGCACAGCAAAGGCTATCGCCATGTTGAAGGCAAGGCAGATGTCCAAAAGCACCGAAGGCAGGGTTATGATCATAAAGACAAAGGCTGCCAGCAGATAAAGCGCTGCAGCTATATCCTGTATGCTAAATGGCCTTTTTTTAGTATCTGTTCCGCCTACCGGCATCAGCTTGCCTTCTCCTTCTTAAGATTATATACAAATGCAAGAACCTCGGCCACCGCCTGATAGAGCTCGGGAGGCACAAGGCCGTCCACCTCAACGTTGGCATAGAGCATCCTCGCCAGGGGCTTGTTCTCAACTATCTCAACACCGTTTTCCCGGGCAACCTCCTTGATCTTTTGCGCCATATAGTCCTGTCCCTTTGCGAGGACCACGGGAGCAGAGGCGACCTGGGCATCGTATTTTAAAGCCACGGCAAAGTGGGTGGGGTTCGTGATAACGACGTCCGCCTCGGGAACCGACTGCATCATCCTCGCCCGGCTTGCCTGCATCATCTTCTGTCTTATCTTGGACTTGATCTCGGGATTTCCTTCGGAATCCTTCATCTCGTCCTTGACCTCCTGCTTGGTCATCTTGATATCATTATGGTGCTTCCATCTGTTATAAGCGTAATCCGCAAAGCCCAGTATAAGGTAGACCAGCCCTATTCGTAGCCCTAAGTTCGTCAGGGTATCCACCGTGAGGGTCACCGCGGAATTGACCGAAAAATCCTGCATTATAAGGACGAAGGCTATCTTGTCCCGAAGGAAGGAATAACATACCCAGGATACCAGGGCGATCTTTAAAACCGCTTTGGCGAGCTCCACCAGCTTCTGCACCGAAAACAGCCGCTTAAAGCCGCTTAGGGGGCTTATCTTGCTGAGCTTCGGCTTCATCGGCTCCCAGCTTACCTTCCACTTAACCTGCACAAGATTTACCACAAAGGCCAGTACAAAGGAAACCAGAAGGATCGGGAGCAGCATCAAAAGATACCGCTTTATGATCTCCGTTATGAACAGGTGCATGTCCCTTGTGGACATATCTCCGTTTTCCGGCCTTATCAGCATCGGGATCATGGCCTCATATACCCAGCGAAAGATATTGAGGAAGTTGGCCGCAAGTCTCTGGCCGTATATCCTCATTAGAAGGAATATGGCTATAAGGCTTATCGCATTATAGAGCTCCTGGCTTTTGGCCACCTGTCCTTTTTTACGGGTGTCCTCCTGCTTCTTGGCCGTGGGCTCTTCTGTTTTTTCTCCTCCGGGTCCCTCCTGAGCGAAGAACTGGAGGTCGTAGCTTATCAATAAATGCCTGTCTTCCAAGCTTCTACCCCATATCTCCTATGACCATCGTAACCAAAACCCTTATTTCCCCGTAAAGGATCTCCGAGATCTGCGGCAGCGTGGCCATCGTAACGAAAAGGATGGCTAACCCTACGAGTATCTTGATCTGGATACCTACGGTAAACATGTTCATCTGCGGGGCGACCTTCGCAAGTATCCCCAGCACCACATTCAGCATAAGCATCGCCGCAAAGATCGGAAGAAAGATCCTGAAGCCTATCATCATTATATCCCTGAATATCTTCAGCATGGTCACCATCATGGCGTCCATGTTGAAATGCACCCTTCCCACGGGTATCAGGTCGAAGGAAGCGACGAGGGCCCTTAAAATGTAATAGTGCATACCGGATATCATAAGTATCAGAAGGACTCCGTACTGGTAAAAGGCCCCGGTAAAGCCCACCTGCTGGCGGCTCACCGGATCGAACATATTCACCATGGAAAGCCCTATGTCCATGTCCACCAGGGACCCGGCGAACTGAACCACGCCCATTATGATATTCGCCGAAAACCCTATAAGTATGCCTAAGGACGCTTCCTTGAAGACGATCACGGCGTATCCTATAAGCGTATTGTAATCCAGCTCCATATGCGGGGTCACGAAGCGGTATATAAGCATGCTTATAAAGATCGAAAGCCCTATCTTTACCCGCTGCGGCACATTATTCGTGGAATAAAAGGGGGCCGCGTAGACAAAGCAGGAAACCCGGGTCAGTATTATAAGGAAATACTGCAGATCGGATATGCCGAAATCGTAATTAAACATCTTTTATTTAATGTATAGCGAAAAGTCCGACCATAGCCTGTACATATAGTCCACCAGGGTATTTAACATCCAGTGTCCAAGTAGGATCATCCCCATAAAGATGGCTAAAACCTTGGGAACAAAGGTCAGGGTCTGCTCCTGTATCGAGGTAACGGTCTGAAACACGGAGATCACAAGACCCACTATCAGGGATATAAGCAGCAGCGGGGCCGCAGTGATTATAGTGACATATATGCCCTCGCTCATTATCTGTGTAACGGTAGTAATATCCATACTCTACTCCCTTCGTAATATAGTGACTGCTTTTGACCTGTTTCGCATTATTAATAGAAGGTCTTGACCAGGGAGCCGATTATCAGATTCCACCCGTCCGCAAGG
>CAMNBW010000116.1 GCA_946533525.1 uncultured Lachnospiraceae bacterium | reverse complement strand
TGCCGGTATTAAAGAATTAAAGCAAAAAGAAATATAGATGCGATGAAAAGGCTGTTGCTTACGATGCAGCAGCTTTTTTTATCGCAGGGGCGGCGAATTTTTTTAAGTCGACCGTATATTTTATTGGTATATTATGAATTAAAGAAAGGACAGACTTTCTAATGAAGGAAAAAGGGAAAAAATTCGCGCTTAAAGGACTGGGAACCGCCCTTGCGATAGTTGTGGCGGTGCTGGCCGTGGCGTTCATTATCATGTCGTCCCTAGGTGAGAGCGTCAATATCTGGCAGCTTAAGAAGGGAGAGGCGGCGGAAGAAGCGGACCCGGGGACGGACAGCACTTCCGGGAACAGCGCCGCTTCGGTGGAAGAGGGGCTGGTGAGACTTGCCTGTGCTGAAGAGCTGGGGGATATGGATGTGGCGAAAAATCAGGCCTATTACCACCTGCCCCTCAATATCTACGACCGGCTTGTGGAAATAAGGCAGGAGGGGGGAGTAAGCCTGATTAAGCCCTCCCTGGCAAAGGAATGGACGGTCTCCCCCGACGGAAAGACCTATAGCTTTACCCTAAGGGACGACGTGGTCTTCTCCGACGGCACAAGGCTCACCGCGGACGATGTCAGGTTTTCCTTTACGCGGCTGCTGACGGTTCCCGGAAGTGAGCAGACGGCCTTTGCGGATATGATACAGGGGGCGGATGAGGTCCTGTCCGGTGCGGCAGATGAGCTGTCCGGCATAAAGGTCACGGATGACACCCACATAGCCATAACCTTAAAGGAGCCCTTTCCGGCCTATATCAGCATGCTGGGCGCTCCGGCCTGCAGCATACTTTGCAGGAAAAAGACAGAGGAGGCCGGGGACTCCTTCGGCACGGACCCGGCATATATAATCGGCAGCGGCCCCTATATCCTGACCGGGATGGACGATAATTCCTATACTCTTGAGGCAAATCCCCTCTACTGGGGAGAGGCGCCCTCCGTAAAAAAGGCGATTCTTAGCGTGATGGCACCCGCCCTTATGGATCAGGCCTTCAGAAACGGGGAGCTGGACCTTCTGGACCTCGAGCTTGTAAACTCCGGGGCTGCCGAATACTATCTGAAGAATGAAGTGTATGACGATACACGCACTGAAAAGGATAATGTGGAGATCTTAAGCCTCATGCTCAACACGAAAATTCCTCCGTTGGATAACCCCAAGGTCAGGAGGGCGGTGCAGCTCGCCATAGACAGGGAGAGGATAATCGAAGAGGTCTGCGGAGGGCATGCCCGCCTTACGGACGGTATCTTTCCGATGGGACTTACGGGTTACAGCGAGGAAAACCAGGGCTGGCTCAAATATGACCCTGAGGAGGCAAGGAGGCTAATAGGGGAAGCGGATCTAAGCGAAGGGAGTACGGTGGAGCTTGTCCTCGATTCCGACGCCGACGAAGGAGAACAAAGGCGCATGGAGATAATACGGGAAAACCTAAGGGCTGTGGGCCTTAACGCTGTGATCGTGGTCTATGATCATGAAAGCAGCCGGTATTTAAAGAAAGAGGGCCAGGTCATGGCCTATGTCTTTAAATGGATAGCGGACTTTAACGACCCGGATAATTTCATCTACACCATCTTCGGCTCGGAGGAGGCCGTCCGGAGGTATTCCAGCAACTACAGCGACAGCGGGGTCATAAAAAGGATAGCAGAAGCCCGGAATATGGAGGATGAGGCCGAAAGGCTAAAGGAGTATGCGAATCTTGAGAGGAAGCTCGTTCAGGAGGACGCCGTATGGGTGCCTCTTTACAGCGCCGGGCACGTGTTTATAAGGGGAGAGCGGGTCAGAAACTATACTACATACTGGGCAGGCTGGAGCGATATAACGCTGAAGGGCATAGAATTAAAATGAGAAAAACGGATATGGCAGACGAAAAGCTTAATGACAGGATAAAGGAAGAGGGCTGGCTTAAGGATAGACGCGGACGCAAAAGGGTCAGCCTCAGGACAAAGATATTTTTGTTATGCGTCTCCCTTGTGACAGTGACGATATTGATCTTTGCCGCTATGGGGGTGGGACAGTTCATACGCTTTGCGGGGCTAATTTCAGATTCCGCGGCGGAGCAGGACAGGGTCATTGCTGAAAATACTACCGATACCTTAAGAAGTATAGAGACCAGCAATTTCCGCAAATACGTGGACGCAAACGCAAAGGTGCTGGACGGGGAATTCCGGACCATGAAGCACGATATGGAGCTGCTGGCAACGGACGTAAAGGACATACTCGAGCATCCTGAAAGGTATGGGGAAGCACCCCTGGCACCGCCCTCGAAGGTCAATGCCGGGAGGCTCGCGGCGCAGCTTCTGTTTTCCACGGACGCTGACCGGACCGACAGTGAAATGCTTGCAAAGGCCGCGAAACTGGCCAACCTCGAGGAAAGCATGAAAGGGATAGTTGGGATCAGTGAGGTCATGACCGACTGCCTTATCTGCCTGCGCGGGGGTGCAACGATATGTGTTGACAGCCATTCGGACCAGAAGATCGATGAGAAGGGCAGAGTAATGGATTTTAACGCCGGGAGGCGGCCCTACTACGTCGGAGCCTATCTCAATAAGAACACCTATTTTGCCCCGGTGAACTACGATTATTTCAACGATTCGCTGGAGATCATGATAGGTGTGCCGGTGTATGTGAACGGGGAATTCGCCGCGGTTTGCGGGGGCTCGAGAAACTTATCCGACATGAAGACGATGATAGACAAGATGGTGCTTGAAAATAACACCTTCATCACGCTGGTAAACGAGACCGGCAATATAGTTTATTCCCAGAGAGAAGGCGGTGAACTGGCAATAGGGGATGGCAGCAGGGGAAGCGTGCTCAGCAGCTCCAATACAGAGCTCGTGGATTTTATCACGGGCGCCCTCGGAGGGAGCAGGGACTTAGGAAGGATCACAATAGACGGTGAGCCTATGTATCTGGCCTGCGCGCCTTTGGAGACCGTAGGATGGTCGCTCCTTATCGGCATACCGGAGTGGGCTATCGAGGAGCCGGGCAAGCTCATGGTGGCACAGATGGACGAGATATCAAGGGCCTCCATAGACAAGACCCGCGATATGGCGAGACAGGCCCAGAAGCTGATACTCATTATTGCAATAGCCCTTATTGCGATAGCCGTCATTTCCTCTATAAGGCATTCCGGCAGGCTGGTACAGCCCATTATAGAGCTTAGGAGGGCCGGTATCCAGTTCATAGAGAGGGAGGGGGTGGAGCTTGACCACGCCCCGGACTACTTCGGCCGGCTCGAGCTATATACCGGAGATGAGATAGAGGATCTATGGGTCACCATGCAGGACCTGGAAATTAATATAGTGACCTCCGTGCGGTCCTTAAGGCGTATTACGGCGGAAAAAGAGAGGATAGATACGGAGCTTTCAGTTGCGACCAGTATCCAGTCCGATATGCTGCCGAAGATCTTCCCGGCCTTCCCGGAGAGGAAGGAGTTTGACCTGTACTCCTCCATGGACCCCGCAAAGGAGGTGGGAGGGGATTTCTATGACTTCTTCCTTATAGACGACGACCATCTGGCCCTGGTAATGGCCGATGTTTCAGGAAAGGGTGTTCCTGCGGCTCTGTTTATGGTAATATCAAAGACGATAATAAAGAATGTGGCGCTGTCCGGAAAATATACGGGACCCGGCGAAATCCTCTACGATGTGAACAACAAGCTCTGCGAGAGCAATGAGGAGGATATGTTCGTTACGGTCTGGCTTGGTATACTTAAGATATCTACAGGCAGGCTGGTATCCGCCAACGGAGGACACGAATATCCGGCCCTCTGCAGGAGGGGCGGAGAGTATGAGCTTATACGGGACGTACACGGGCCGGGGCTTGGAATGTTCGAAGACGCTGATTTCGAGGAATGGGAAGGGACGCTTCAAAGCGGCGATAAGCTGTTTTTGTATACGGACGGAGTGCCGGAGGCGACGGATGCGAACGAGGAGCTTTTCGGGAGCGACCGTATGCTCGAGGCGTTAAACGACAGCCGGAAGGAAAAGAGCCTGGAGGGAATACTGCGGCTGGTAAGGCAGCATGTGGATGCCTTTGTGGGGAATGCTTCCCAGTTTGACGACCTTACGATGACCATCCTTGAATATAAGGGCAATCCTTAGGCTGAGCTTTCGGAAAAACAAAAACGATGAATGAAAAGAGGATGAGCATATAATGTCTGAATCAAAGCTGGAGAATGGGACACGTAAAAAAGCTGATTCCGCCCGCGAGGCGGAGGAAGATGCCGCAGAGGTGGACGCTTCTGGGTTTGAGGATTTTTTCAGCCAGAACCGCGTCATAGTCAACAGGTACTTAAATGTGGTCCTCATATGCTTCGCCGCAGCGGGACCGGCTATAGCCATAGGCGTATTTTTTAATTTCTTTCAGGGGATAAAATATTTTACCTGTTTTGCCATAAGCGCCACTATGTTAGTGGTCGCCCTCCTTCACTTCCTGCTGCGCAAGCGCTTTCCGGATTCGAACGCAACGGGGCAGTTCGCACTTCTGGCCTTAAACCTCCTGCTGGTCTTCATGGCCTATCATGGAGTTTCGATATACCTTACCTGGTTTCTTGTACCGCTTTTAAGCCTGCTTTATTGTGACAGGACGGTGTACCTCACCGCAGTTGTCTTTAACTATATAATGTCGGGAGTGGCAACTTATCTGATCTCTCCGACCTATGACAACTTAATGACGAATTTCGATACCCCCTTCCAGTATTTTCTGGACCGCTTCGGGGGCTTTACGGTTGAGACGGTCATCATGTTTATCGCGGGCTACGCCCTGGGACACAATTCCTTAAGGCATTTCCAGGAGCTTATAAGCAAGCACGGAGAGGTCATGGCTCATGAGAGGAAGATGGCGGAGAGGATGGCTGTCCTCGATTCCATGGCGGAGATATATGATAATGTAAATCTCATAAACTTTATCGACAGCACGGAGATGTCCCTTAGGGAGGAGGAGCCGGTGGCGAGGAAGATAGATATGGAGAACTTCGCCCATACCCGGATGAACCGGAGGCTCAAGGACTTCATAATGCCGGATCAGGTGGAGGATTTCTGGATATTTACAAATATCAAGACCGTGAGAGCCAGGCTGGCGCAGAAAAAGATAATCTCCGCGGAGTTTATAGACATCATACACGGGTGGTTCAGGGCCTCCTATATCACGGTGGATTCCACTCTGGACGGGATTCCTAATATCGTTATCTACACCACCCGGAATATCGACGAGGAGAAGCGGCGTGAGGAGCATCTTATAAGGATATCCATGACCGACGAGATGACCAGGCTCTTTAACCGCAGGTGCTATGACGAGGATATTCAGCTTTTCAGGGAAAAGGGGATGGACGAGGATTTCGTGCTCCTGTCAGTGGATGTAAACGGTCTTAAGGTTGCCAATGATACCAAGGGTCATGCGGCCGGAGACGAGCTTATTAAGGGGGCGGCGGACTGCCTTGCCTCCTCCGTCGGAAGCCGGGGCAAGTCCTACCGGACGGGAGGAGATGAGTTCCTTGCGATAGTCCATACGGATAAGCCTGAGGAAATAATTGAGGAAATTCATAAGAAGTCCCGGGAGTGGCACGGGATGTATCTCGATGAGATCTCCATGTCGGTGGGCTATGCTGCCTTAAAGGACCATCCGGGAGCGGGCATAGACGAGCTCGAGAAGGCGGCGGACGAGAGCATGTACGCTGAGAAGCAAAAGTATTACGCCGAACACGGGAAAAGGTAGGC
>CAMNBW010000115.1 GCA_946533525.1 uncultured Lachnospiraceae bacterium | reverse complement strand
TTGACCTCGCTGCGGGCTTCGGGAAGCACAAAGAGCTCCAATATTTCTTCGGTTTCACTGCCCATCGCCACGGCGGCATCGATGACATCCTGCGGAACCTTGTTCATAGCCTTATAGACCGAAAACGTGAACAGGGGAAGCAGCTCCAAAAATATGGAGATCGCAATAATAAGCGGCTTTGTCAGGTGGGTTCTGAGCAGGATATTTAATAATAACAGCAGTAATATATATGGAATGAACCTAAACAGGCTATTCACGGCATTTATTACATTAAATATATCCGTATTTTCCTCCAGGCCGCCTTTTTTAACCAGCATCATACATTTTCCCATCAGCCTTCCGGCGAACCAGGCAAGAATTGCGGCAACCGCAGACATTACGATTGTTATTAAAAATTCATTTATAGTTGCCATTATTTAACGACCTCCACAAACACGCCTTTTTGTTTAAAGTAATTTATCACCTTTTGAGCGCCTATCGTATCATCGGGAAGCTCAACTATCATCTGTCCGAAGCCGACTCCTCCGATGCTCTTGGTATTTGCACAGAGAATGCTGACCTTTTCCCCCGTTTCCTCCACCAGTGCAGCGATAACCGGTTCCTTTGCGGCGGTTCCGTCAAAGGCTATGCGCACACAGCGCTTTCCCTGGCTGTCGTACTGCTCCAGGGGCGTATTTTCCGGATAAACCAGCTTTTTTGCCGCCGCAGAGCTGGGGCTTTTTATTATATCCAGGACTCCGCCGCATTCCACGAGGTGTCCGGTCTCCAGCACCATCGCATGATTGCACAGGCTTTCGACGATCTGCATTTTTCCTGTGGCTATTATCAGGGTCAGGGAATATTCTTCTTTTAATTTCTTTATGATCTCCGCAACTCTGTCGGTTTCATCATCGCTTAGCTGTGCATCGGCCTCGTCGAAGATAAGGCATTCGGGTTTACCCAGAAGCGCTCTCGCCACTGCCGTCAGCACCCTGTCAGCCGGTGAAAGCTCATGGGTTAAAACGTTTTCGAAGGCGGAGATCCCGCATTTTTCCATGACCTCCGAAATTAGGTTTGCCTCATCCGTTGGGGATACCTTGAAGAGCTTTGCTGCGAGCTCCAGGTTTTGCCTGACCGTGCAGTGTCCCATAAGCCCCAGGGAGGATATTATCGTGGCTGCGCGGCGTCTCAGCTCCCTGATCTCCTCCGGTGACATTTCCGAAAGCTTTTTTCCCCGAAAGCGTATGCTGCCGAAGGTGCTTTCCTCAATGCGAGTAAACAGCCTTATCAGCGTGCTTTTCCCCGCTCCCTTTTCACCTATGATCCCGAAGGTGTCGCCCTCATATACCCTGAAGCTCAGCGAATCCAGGGCCTTGACCAGGGGCCCGCCCTCGTACACCTTTGTCACCTTTTTAAATTCAAAAACCGGATAATTCTCTTCCAAATTCATTTCTCCTTATGCTATTACTGCGTCTGTATCCACTACATAGCGCCTGCCTGTGCTGAGAAGCTGCGCAGCGCTCCACTGGCTTTACTCTGTCAATTCTCCCAAATACGCCTGTCCCAGGCTCAAGCCTCCGTCGCCTAAGGGCACCGACCTGTTCCAGGCCACATCGAAGCCCTCGGCCTCAAGTACCGAAATACAGCCGGAAAGAAGGAGCCGGTTTACAAAGCACCCTCCGCTCAGGGCGATTTTTTCTTCACCGGTCTTCTCTCGTATATTTATACAGATTTTCTTCACCATGTCAATTATTGCAAGATGAAATTCAAAAGCCAGGGCATGTTGAATAACATGCGAATTATTTCCTGCATTATGTCGACACAAGAGCTCCTCCGCCAAGGTCACCTGGTCCGCCAGTATGATTCCGTCAGAGCCCGTAAATACGGGCATTTCAGGCATTTTATATAGATTTTTATCACTTATGTTTACACCATCTATAGCATAACGGCCGCTTTTATATGCTTCGATTACGTCAAATTTCAGTTCACTATAATGTATAAATTCAGCCGCGGCATTTTCCAGAGCAGCGGCGCACTCTCCCTCGTAGGTATTTTTCTGCCTGATCCCAAGGATAAAAGCGACGGCGTCGAAAAGTCTCCCCATGCTGGAGCTTTCGATAGTATTTATTTTATTTTTAAGAGCGGCTCTTACCAGCTCAGCTTCTCTTCCCGAATAATTGTCACCCTTAAGCCCCGCAGCCTCGAGATAGCACCGGGCCGCAAGTCCTGCGTCGACCGATACCGAGTCCCCGCCGCATAAGGTCAGGTATTTTAAATGTCCCAGCCTGCTAAAGCCTGCTCCCTCGCAGAGCAAAAATTCGCCTCCCCAGAGCTGCCCGTCCTCTCCGTAGCCCGTTCCGTCGAAAACGACTCCTATGGCGCTTTTCCAACCCATCTCGGCCATTACGGAAGCCGCATGGGCGTGGTGGTGCTGAACCTTAAGGCAGGGGATTTCATGTATTTTAGCATAGCTTTCGGCCTTATGGGAGGTGATGTACAGAGGGTGCTTATCGCATACCGCGAGGCGGGGCCTGAGGCCGAAAAGGTTTTCAGCCCTGCTTAGCTCGCGTTCATAGTTCCCGGCAGTCTCATAATTTTCCATGTCTCCGAAATATTGCGACATAACGGTTTTGCTTCCATCGCTTAAACTAAAGGCTGCCTTGAGGTCGGCGCCAAAGGAAAGTACGCTGCTATCCCCCATCGGCTCAGACGCAACAGGCAGCGGAGCATAGCCTCTCGCCCTGCGGATAAACTGCAGGCTCCGGGTCTTTTTTAAAATGTAAACCACCGAGTCGTCGGCGGGTGACAATATCTCGCGGCTATGGGTCAGGACTCCCGAAACTTTATCCAGAAAGACTTCACAGAACCTTTGATCGGAGATTATGATCGGTTCTTCCGAAACATTTGCGCTGGTTACTATGAGGGGGCCGAGAGCGTCGCATAGGAGCCTGTGAATACCTATGGAGGGCAGAAAGGCGCCCACGTACCGGCTGTCGTAAGCGGTCTCCGGGGAAAAATCCTTTACGGTCAGCGTCCCATGACTTCTTTTTTCCAAAAGCACGATGGGTCGCGCCGGTGACCTCAGAGTACTCTCCTCTTCTGCCGAGACCTCTGCATATTCGCGGATGTCTTCGACCCTCGAAAACATCACCGCGAAGGGCTTCCGTTCACGCCCCTTGATCTCGCGCAGCCTCGATACAGCCCCCTCGTTAAAGGGGTCAGCAAGGAGCTGGTATCCCCCCGTTCCCTTTAAGCCTATGACCTCTCCGGCCGAAAGCGCGGCTATTGCCCGCTCAAGGGCTTCTCCGGGAGAGCTCTCCTCTGTTGACGTTTTGAAAACATACTGCGGCCCGCAAAAACGGCAGCTTATAGTCTGGGCGTGGTGGCGCAGGGCAGCATTTAAAGGCCGCCTACGGCCCTCGTATTCCTCCCTGCAGTCCGGGCACATTTCAAAGCTGTCCATGGTCGTGCGTTCCCTGTCGTAGGGCAGCGCCTTCATAATGCTGTATCGCGGCCCGCAGGAGGTACAGCTTATCAGTGAGTAGGAATATCTTCGATTATCTGGATTCAGCATTTCCTCAAGACAGCTGTCGCAGATGCCTATATCCGGCAGGATCACCGGGAGCTCAGCAGAGTCATCCCCGCGGCTAACGGGACTGTCTATGATCTCAAAGCCCTCAAAGTCGCTTTTTCCGCCCAAAGCAGCGGAAAGAGAGCGGCCATCGCTTAAAATAACAGACGTTATCGCAATTGGGTCAACTGGTTCAACTCGGTCAACTGAGCCGACTGGCTCAACTGGCTCAACCCGTTCAACTACGTCAATCGACGTTATCCTCGCTCCCGGCGGAACCTCAGCCTTTATAGCCTCGGTAAATTTTTGCGCAGTCTCCTCCGTGGCGCGAATAAATATCTTTACTATTCCCGCCTCGTTACAGACACAGCCTTCAATATTCATTTTTACTGCAAGCGCGTGGATATACGGGCGAAAGCCCACTCCCTGAACAGCTCCCCTTACGGTTATTTCGAAGATCATCTAAATCTCCGTTATACTCTTTTTATCTTCACGGGTCCCGTCCTTCCCGAAGAATTTCCGCTTGAGTTCATCGTCCCTCAAGGCAGGATACCATGAGCAATGGGGATGTATATCGAATTCCTTCATCAGCGACCCCGCCGGATATTTTTTCAGATAAATATCCTTCTTCCCGTTTGCCTTAAGCTGGTCATAAAGGGCAAAGGAGCCCAGAAGCTCCTGTCCGGTCAGGGAATAATATTTTCCGGGTTTAACTATCTTGTCGTCCTCGGCATGAACCAGGCACAGCGGAATATCGTCAAAGGCCTCCAGCCCCATATTGACAGTTGCCCCGCAGATAGACAGCGCGCGGCTGAAGTAGCCGGGATATTCCTTTACCATAGCGAGGGTTCCCACCCCGCCCATGCTGTTTCCGAAGATCAGCACCCTTCGCGGGTCCGCGAAGCCGTATTTTTTCAATACTTCATCGAAAAGCCCCTTTAAGGCGGGCTTCATATCGTCCTGCTCCCAGAACTTTTTCTCGGGGCAGTGGGGCGCAAGGATATAGCAGGGATGCCGTACCTGCCATTCGTCGATAGCAAAGATACAGGCGTTCTCATGGTGCGTTATATGATAGGTGTTGTCGTCCCACCTGTCGTCCGCACCGTGAAGATAGATTATCATCGGAACCTTCACCTTGACCATGGGTACGAAGAGCCTGTAGGGCAGCTTGAAGGCGCCCGCGTCATACTCTCCCCTGACAAAGCTTTTTTCCTTTGCTATAATCTTTTCGTCGGGCTTGTCCCAATGCATAGCCCGCAGTTGATCCTTGTCCCACATAATGTCCTATTTTGCTATCTGTATTATAATCAAAACTATAAAAAAGGCTATAAAGAGCAGCATCCCGGGGTTTGCCAGCGTAGTTTTAAAAAACCTCTCCCGGGGTATCAGTATCTCTCCCTCATAGAGCGTAAGATGCCTGAAATTCAGGAAGAATACGATAATACCTGTTACTATTATTGCGAATATCACCATTCCATATACAGAAAATACCATCATGCCCATGGCATTATCCCCGAAAAACATTACGATCTCGTTAATATCGCCGCTCTCATACACCTCCAGGAATTTTTCCAAATCAATGAGCTTCAACAGCCACGAAGCGACCACGGAGCCCAGGAGATTCATCATTGTATGCAGCCCGATGGTTATAAGGATGTTACCTGTCCTTATATAGACATAGGCGAATATCATACCCAGGGTAAAAGCGTAGACAAATTGTGCCAGATTGCCGTGAAAAAGACCGAAGGCCAGGGCAGAGATGAATATTGCCGTCTTGTCCCCAAAGATCAGGGTCCTGTCGATAATAAGCTTTCTGAATATCAGCTCCTCCACTATGGGCGCCAGAATGACCATAAAGATCAGCTCGGTCACAATATCCGTATTCATAACGGCATCGAGGACGTTGTTTTCAATGGGAGCGCCCTTGATGGCGGTCAAAATAGAAATAACAACCGTTCCGATAATGTTGCTTATATATGCCAGTGCATAGCTGACGGCAAACAGCTTGAAAAACTGTCCCACTGAGATCTTATTTTTATGCGGATGCACATGCCGCATATTCCTTAACAGCAGATAGGAGACAGGCATACCCACACAATACACACAGATAGCCGAAAGGATTACGTCCGAACCCTTATCCAGGAGGGTAAGGGAATCAAACCTATACATAACGGAAGTTATTATCACTGCGGCCGCCTGTATCACCAAGGCTCCCACCAACATTCCCAGTGCCAGCCTGGAAATCATCTTCCGGCAGTAATTTTCATTTTCAAAAGCTTC
>CAMNBW010000114.1 GCA_946533525.1 uncultured Lachnospiraceae bacterium | reverse complement strand
CCGACAAAATGCAGCTCATCTGAATAAGCCGACCAGTCGGTGAATGAATAACCTATACCGATAAGTCCCGGCAAAACGCTGAATATTCCGTAGATCACGACGGAAACAAGAGCAAAATACCAGGGATAAACAATGTTCTTTTTCAACCTTTCTCCCTCCCGTTATGTGCAATTCGGTTTACATAAATCTACGACGGGTGTCTCACGCTTTTCAGACTTCTCCCGTCCTCTATGACAAAAATTTTATCCCTTGCCCTCCCCTCCCTCCATGCAAGAATAAGTCGGATTTATGTATTTTTTTTACCGTCTCTGCTATACTTATGCCATGTTTAAAAAGAGACGGGACATCCAGAGCATTTTAACAATATATTTTACCCTCATAACCGCCCTCCTCTTAGGTGCGCTTTCCATTATCTTCTCCCTTATCCAGTACCGGAGCCTGCGGGCGAATGCCCTGGAGGACCTGCGCCACGGCTGCAATTCCATCGGAGAAAATATCGACCTGCAGATCGGGCAGCTCGACACAATCTGCTTAAATTCCATCAATTCCTCGGATCTTAAGACCACCTTTGAAGAATATACCGAAAAGGACGACGAGCCCTATACTAAAAACCGGCTTAAGCGGCATCTCACAGAGGTCCTTATGGAGCTTAAGGGCTTCGACTATTCCATAAGGCAGCTAAATATCTACGACATGGAGGGAGAGGGCTACGGAGTCGGAAACCATAACGGGGCGTTAAGCGAGGCGGATAACGACCCCAGGTTCCTGCGCGCCTACGCTGCCAACGGGCGGATGTATATAAATACCTCTCCTGCGGCTTCCTTTAAATCCGAGCACTCCCTTTCGGCAGAAAATGAAAAATATTTTTCCATATACAGGACGTATTTCAATTCCTACCACGCCCCCCTGGGCTACATCTGCGCGAGAAAATATTACGACATCGTCTTTCGCTCGGCCCTTAAGCCCTCCCTAAGCTATTCCCCCGAAATAATAATCTACAATGCCGCCGGGGAGGTGATCTTTCCCTATGAAGGCAGCGCCAATGCCTCCTTCCCCTATCTCGACTACCGCGACCGGGAGGGCACCGCGATATATAACGACGTCTCCGGCCGCCGTGAATACTGCTGCTACTACGATTTTAAAAACTGCGATTTCACGATAGTGCTGGCGGTGGGGGATTCGGAATTTTTGTCCCCCGTCTACCGGTCGCTGACCTGGACCTTTATCCTCTTTGCCCTGGTCTTCGGCCTAAGCCTCGCGCTTATCGCCTACCTTTCGCGCAAGCTCTCCACTCCAATCCGCCAGATCTACCATTTCCTTGCGGAGACTGAGGCCGGAAGCTCAGTGGAGATAGAGCTTGAGGATACGGGGATAAGGGAGATAGACAAGCTCAAGGCTTCCTTAAATGAAAATATACGTGCAAGGGATGCCGCCGTGAAGCAGATGATGGTTCTTAACGAACAGGAGGTCCAGGCCCAGATGCTCGCCCTTCAGTCGCAGATGAACCCCCACTTTCTCTATAATTCGCTTTCAAGCATCGCGGAGATGGCAAATGAAGGGCATACGGACCAGGTTGAAAAAATGGTCTATAATATATCCCAGATCCTCCGCTATATCTCCTCGAACCGCAACCAGTTGACCAGCATCGAGGAGGAGCTCGAGCTCACCGATATGTACCTCGAATGTATGTCCCTGCGCTTCGGGGAGGCGCTCGAATACAGCTTTGAGGTGGAGGACGACCTCCTTGACTACCAGATACCGAAGCTTTGCATACAGCTTCTTGTGGAGAATGCCATAAAGTCCGTGACTGCGGGGGCTCCGCCCTGGAGGCTCGCCGTCAGGGGATATTCTGAAAACGGCAGC
Source organism: uncultured Lachnospiraceae bacterium (assembly GCA_946533525.1). Taxonomy (GTDB): domain Bacteria; phylum Bacillota; class Clostridia; order Lachnospirales; family Lachnospiraceae; genus NK4A144. The sequence goes on along the minus strand of CAMNBW010000114.1, from coordinate 4,116 downwards.
TTTTACATTCGGGTTGAGGACAACGGCAGCGGGTTTGACCCCGATGTGGACAAAAAGCTCAGAAACCAGATGGATGAAATTTTAAAGACCGGCACCCTTCCCTCCCTTAAAATAGAGGGCATGGGAATACTCAATATATTTATCCGCCTCTATCTTCTGGACGGCATTACCTTTATCTTTGATTTTGGAAACAGAGAGGACGGCGGGGCATTTGTGACTATAGGCAGGCATATAAATGATAAAACTTGAACACTACAATATCTTACTCGTAGACGATGAATACCTCCTCCGACAGTCGGTCTCCCGGCTTATCGGCTCCCTTGACGAGGCCTTTAAGGTCACCGCGGAGGCCGCGAACGGGGAGGAGGCCTTGGAAATATTGAAAAAGGAAAGCATACACGTAGTTATAGCGGATATAAATATGCCGGTCATGAACGGGCTGGAGCTTTCCAAAAAGATCCGGGAGCACTACCCCGACATCCTCATCGTTTTGCTGACGGGCTTTGCCGAATTTTCCTACGCCCAGGAGGCCATAAGGCTCGGTGTCTTCGACTATCTCCTGAAGCCGGTTTCGGACGAGGATCTTTCCTCGGTATTTTATAAGCTTCGCTTAAAGCTCTCCCAGCGCTATATGCTCGGGGAGGACGAGGCGTCACTGGGGCGCGACTCCAAGGAGCATGTGGACTACGCGGTCTCCTATATGCAGGAGCACTATATGGAGGACATCGACATAGGCGCCCTGGCGGATTCGATGGGCTTTACCTCGGCCTATCTGACCAAGCTTTTCAGCCGCTACGTCGGGGAGACCCCGCTTAAATTCCTTACCGGAATAAGGATCCACGAAGCCAAGCGCCTTCTCCTTGAGAGCACCCTGACAATAAAAGAGGTCGGGGAGCACGTTGGCTACCCCGACCAGTTTCATTTCAGTAAGACCTTCCGTAAATATACGGATATGAACCCCTCTGCCTATCGGAAGCAGGGGATGGAGAATATTTAGGTTATTTCCACCCTTCATCTCCCGCTGCCTGAGCGAGCTGTGTCCTTCCGTCGTCGATGGCCTTCAGCACATCATCCGGAGTCATATCTCCCATGAACATAGCTGCGAGATTGGAGGAAATATCCATCCACTGCTCGTTGAAATAGGTAACAACATCCTGAAGCACCATTCCCGAATGAGCATCGTCATAGCTGTCCAGGAAAGTCTTTGTCATCTCTGAATACTCAGGTGTCTGACCAACCTCAAAAGGTACGTTCTCAACGTCTGCAGCCGTATCTATAAGGTACTGGATGCTCTCCTTGGTGGTGATGTACTCGAGGTACTTCTTTGCCGCATCGATATTTGCGCTTCCCGAATAGATGAACTTACTGGGTCCGGTAGGATGTATGTTGAGGTACTGGTTGTCAACCAGAGGAAGCAGGAACATTCCGAAATCCTCCTCGGTATAGCCTGCGGTATTGCCGTCGTTTGCTATGATATTCTTGATCGCACCGGGCTTTAAGAAGCACATCGCATATTCTCCGCTTGCGAGGAAGCTCTCAGCGTTTGCAAATTCATCCGACATATAGTTATCACCGAAATAACCCTTCTGTGCAAGATCATTAAGCTGCTCGAGAGCCTTCTTCATGTTGGCGTTCTCGGCGAATGTGGTCTCGTTCTTGTTGAGCTTATCAATTATTCCGGGCTCGAGCTTATCGAAGACCTGTCCGTTTTCACACCATAACATGGTCTGGTGCCAGCCATCGGCAACGGGCTCGTAGATAGGTGTAACGCCTGAATCGAGAAGCTTCTGGCAGGCATCCTCAAACTCTGCAAAGGTCGTGGGAACCGCAGTAACTCCCGCTGCCTCAAAGAGCTTCTTGTTGTAGATCATGTAATAATCGGTTGTTGTGTCATAGTAGGTCATTCCGTAGTTGACTCCGTCAACCGAGGTCTGCTCTGCTGAGAAAACATCGTAGTTCGGAGCCCAGCTTTCGCCGGAAAGATCAACTGCGTTGTCCTGAACCTTGTAGGTCGTCTTAAGAGCGAAGCCGGACTGCGCCATGAAGATGTCCGGGCCCTCGCCGTTATTAAGTCTTGTCAAAAGCACATCCTGATACTGGTCAGCCGGAAGTATCTGGTAGTCCACATGGATACCCGTCTCATCCTCAAATTTCTGTCCCAGTGTCTGCTCGGCGTCCTCGATCCAGTCCTGGCTCGCCATAAGTGTTATGGTTGTGCCGGAGGATGCAGCGCTGCCGCTGTCCGCCGGTGCCTGCGCTGAATCGGCCGCGGGAGCCGCTCCCGAATCCGCCGCCGGTGCCGCAGCCTGGTCTGCTGCCGCTGCTCCGCCGCAGGCAGTAAGACTCAGCACCATAAATGCACTCAATGCCGATGCAAGTATACGTTTTTTCATACCCTTTCTCCCTTCAAAAAAATACTGTTATTATTTGAGATTCTCCTTATACGGTGAACCTTACCAAATAATAACAGTATTGTGAAAAATCAAACATGGAAATAATGCTTGTATTTTTGTTTATTTTTAACCGGCGGCTTTCGCTGCAATCTAAGCGCCTGGTCTTAGCTGCGGTTCGTTGCCAGGGCTTAGCTGCGGTTTAAGCGCCTGGCCTTAGCCCCTTTTGGCGGTTTCGAGCTGCTCGATGTAGGTGCCCTTAATATCGCTCCAGTGCTTTTCGGCATAGTCCAGGAGCTTCACGGCGTAATCATGGCTCATCTCGGGGAAGAGGAAGAAGATGGAATGTGAGCCGTACTTCATGACCAGCCTTTCACAGTTTTTGATCCAGTCGTCTATATCCCCGGAATAAACCTTGACCCATATGGATTTGCCGGCTGCGATGGCCTTATCGTAGATCACATCCCAGTCGGGCAGGGTTCCGTCCGGGCCGGCGTCGCCGCTTGTCCACTGCAGGGCCTTTATCCCATCCACCTCCATGATGGCGTCGAGGTGCCTTATCGCGTCGGGTCCGTCCAGGTGGTAGAGCACGTTGTCCACATGCTTTGACTGCTCCTTTAGGGAATCGAGCACGTACTCCCTGAAATGCTCAGGGGAGATCATTGCCGACAGGTCGCACTGCAGCTTTACGGTACGCCCCTCTCCCCAGATCTGGAACACGGTATAGGCGCTTGAATTGTCCGCCATCTTCACCGCATCATAAAATTTATCGTAGTAGTCGTAGTAGAGGTTCGTGATCTGATCCACCCTCTCCTTGACGCTCTCTCCGTCGGAGATCATGTCCATGAGCAGATTTTGATTTCCCCTCAAGGAGGCCAGCACGTCCACATTCTCCATGAGGTCCGGTATATCCACGGGGAAGTCCTCGCCCGCAAGCTCCTTACACCTTTTGGCCAGGGCAAGGTGCTCCTTGAACCAGGCGTTGTCGGGGTTAAATTTGAATTCCTCAACGTCGTCCCACTCGTCGTCTTCGTCTATGCACTGCTCGAACCACACCGTATCGGGGTTAAAATGAATATCGCTTCCAAGGTAGGCGGCCAGTGAACCGGGGCCGAAGTCTATGTTAAGATTCGGGAAGGCCTCTCCGAGAAATTCATGGGTCTCGCAGAAATACCTGTAACGCTCAACTATCCTGTCGGCGTTCCTGTACTTGTCCTCCATATCCTTCCATTTGAGCTCTTCGGGCAGGCCGTACATATTGCCCTGACACATTATCTCACCGTCTATGACAGGCTTTCCGGGTGAAAGGGCCTCGATCTCCGGCTTCCTCGCTATAACGCACATAAGGGGCCTTCCGGTATTTGACTGCTTCCAGTAATTAGTCCATTTCTGCTTTGTTTCTTCCCAATTCTCCTTGTACTTCATCTCAACCTCCGGATAGAAATGTTTTGAATAGTTGACCGTTTGAACAGTTTTAACAGCCGGAACAATTTGAACAATCCGGGCAATTTGAATAGTTTAAACGATTAACCATTTGCGTTCCAGGGAACATTTTAATTTTAAAGTTTGATATAGTCAATAACGAATAATTGATTTATAATAACCATTATTTGATTGTAATTTTTACCAAGGGAGGTCGAGCGGCAGCTTAAACTTTGCTACACTATGAGCCGCTCTTGCTGATTTGCCTTCGGCAAATCAGTCACTACGTTTTCACTAAAGGAGG
>CAMNBW010000113.1 GCA_946533525.1 uncultured Lachnospiraceae bacterium | reverse complement strand
ACGCTGATCCGAATAAGCAGCTATCAGCAGACGAAATAGCGGCGATGTTTGCGGCAGCAGGAGGAGAGGAAGCGCCTGCAGAAGAGCCCGCTCCTGAATCTGAACCTGCACCCGAACCTGACTCTGATTCCGCGCCTGCGGAAGAAGCTGAACCTGCAGCCGAGCCGGCTCCCAAGTCCGGGTCGGATGATGAATTCTCGGCCGATGAGATCGCCGAATTGCTCAACGCCATACCGGAGCTGGGTGAAATGCCCGCAGGCGATGAACAGGAAGCACCTGAGATCAAGGAAGAAGCGCCTGAAACCGAAAAAGCATCCGAGGATATTGACCTCGAGGCAGAGCTTCTTGCCGGAGCGGGGGCCGACGACAACGCCGACGTAACGCAACTGCTGGACGGTATAGAGGGAGACGAAGAGCTATCAGAAATAAATGACCTTTTAAAGGCAAACGATACAAACGAGATCGTAGACGACGACATGATGTCCATGCTTTCGGATGAAGGCCTGTCTGATGAGGACGAAGAAGGCAGAGAGGGAGGAGACTCCGAAGGAGAAAAAGCCGAAGGAGAAGCAGAGGACAAAGAAGAAATAGAAGAGGGCGAAGAGGAAGAGCCCAAGAAGAAAGCCAAAAAGCCCAGGAAAGAGAAGAAGCCAAAGGGCGAAGAATCAGAGGGCGGAGAAAAGAAGGAGAGCTTCCTAAGCAAGATATTAAGCTTCTTCTTTGACGAGGCCGAAGAAGAGGGAGAGGGCCCTGACGGAGCGGAGACCCTTGTCGCCAATCCGAGCGAGCAGACCCTTGAGAATGCGGCAGTTATCGCAGAATCCGAGGCCGACGGCGGCAAGAAGAAGAAAAAGCCCAAGAAGGAAAAGAAGCCGAAGCCGAAGAAGCCCAAGAAGCCGAAGCCGCCGAAGAAGCCGAAGAAACCCAAGCCTCCGAAGCCTCCGAAGGATCCCGGTCCGCCGGAGAAAAAGCTTCCGAAGAAGAAAGTATTTGCTGTAGTGCTCTTCTTTGGCTCATTGATGCTGATGATAGTATTCTGCATGATAGTATTCCCCAAGGCAGGATATATATCCCAGGGGCAGACCAGCTACGAAGAGGGCGACTATTCAAAAGCCCTGGAATCCCTTGCGGTAGTAGGGAAGCTCGACGAAGAAAGCCAGTTCATGTACGATAATGCGGCGATAATCACGCAGCTTCGAAGGAAATACGACGCATATTCCGATTATATGGCGAGAGTGGAGCTGCTGGAGGCGCTGGATTCCCTTGTTCAGGGAGTCGGCTTATACAATGAGCTCTACCCGCTTGCCGAGCAAAGAGGAGTCAGCGGAGCCTTTGATGAAATATATGCGCAGATCGTCGGAACGCTGCAGTCCTCCTTTGGAGTAAGCGAGTCCCAGGCCAATGAGCTTTTAGGAATAGACGACAGGGTGCAGTATACCATCGCCCTGCTGGATATAGTGGAGCCGGACTGGAGGACCCGTATACGTAAGGAAATAGACGAATATGCCAAAATCTATGGAGAGACGCCCATGGGCAATCCCATAAATATGAACGGGGCGGCCGAGGAAGAGACTGCTGAGACCGTTGATTCGCAGCCTCAGCCGCAGCCCCAGCAGCCGCAGGAGGAAGTTACCGAGGAGCAGACAGGAGATGCAGCTGATGCAGCTCAGTCAGGTACGATAAACTCTATAGTCAATACAGGCGGCAGCGATCCTGAAGTCATTACGCCCGAGGACTTCGAAGGTTATGAGGGTGAGGACAGCTCAGGCGACCAGGGTGACGGAGGGGATGCACCGGATTCCGGAAGCGAGACTCCCGCCCCTGAGAGCGAGGGAGGAGGAACTCCCGGCAACGATCAGGGATCACAGGAAAGCGGAGTGCTTTATGAGTTTAATGTACACAGGAATTCAGACGGAACGTATTCATAAAAATGGTAGCGATAATAGATTATGATGCAGGCAATATAAAGAGTGTTGAAAAGGCTGCCGCCTTTCTGGGAGCCGACAGTATCATCACCGATAAACCGGAGGAGATACTGAAGGCTCATAAGGTGATCCTTCCGGGAGTGGGAGCCTTTGGGGCGGCGATGCATAAGCTTAGGGAAAGGGGACTGGTAGAGACGATAAAAACAGTCGTGGAAAAAAAGATCCCCTTCATGGGCATATGTCTCGGCCTGCAGCTTTTATTTGAAGAGAGCGAAGAAAGTCCCGGAGAAAAGGGCCTGGGGCTGCTTAAGGGCAAGATCAGGCGAATACCGGAGACACAAGAGCTTAAGGTGCCCAATATAGGCTGGAATTCCCTCGATGTAGTCAGGCCGGGGAAGCTTTTTGAAGGCGTTGAAAAAGAGCCTTTCGTTTACTTTGTTCATTCCTATTATCTGGATGCAGAGGATAAAAATATTGTGACCTCGCAGATCGATTACGGAGTCAGGGTGGACGCATCCGTGGAAAAGGACAATATATTTGCGGTACAGTTTCATCCGGAAAAGAGCTCCGAAACGGGACTTAAGATACTGGATAACTTTTTGAAAACTTGATGGTGAAAAATGTACACTAAGAGGATCATCCCCTGCCTGGATGTCAAGGACGGAAGGGTCGTCAAGGGAGTTAATTTTGTAAATCTGAAGGACGCCGGAGATCCCGTAGAGGTTGCCGGGATCTATGACAGGGAAGGGGCAGACGAGCTTGTATTTCTGGATATTACCGCGTCGTCGGACCATCGCCGTACGGTAGTGGATATGGTAAGGGCCGTGGCTTCCCAGGTTTTTATTCCCTTTACCGTAGGAGGAGGGATCAGGACCGTAGAGGATTTTAAAGAGATATTAAGAGAAGGGGCAGATAAGGTTTCGGTCAATTCCGCCGCCATCGACAGGCCGGAGCTGATTGATGAGGCTGCCGATAAATACGGAAGCCAGTGCGTGGTGCTGGCTATAGACGCCCGTAAGGTTCCGGGAGAGAACAGGTGGACTGTATATAAAAACGGCGGGCGGCTGGACATGGGCATAGATGCTGTGGAATGGGCTGTTGAAGGAGTCAGGCGCGGAGCGGGTGAGATACTTCTTACCAGTATGGATGCGGACGGAACAAAGGCAGGCTATGATCTGGAGCTGACCCGGATAATTTCCGGGACTGTCAATGTGCCGGTGATCGCATCGGGCGGAGCTGGCAGCAAGGAGCATTTTTACGAGGCCTTTGCTGAAGGAGGAGCGTCTGCGGCGCTTGCGGCTTCGCTGTTTCATTACAGGGAGCTGTCCATAGGCGAAGTGAAGCAGTATCTAGCAGAAAGGAATGTTAGCGTCAGATATGCCAGCAATCGATAATGACTGGCTGCCGGTCCTGAAAGAGGAATTCGGTAAGCCTTATTACAAGGAACTCTATTTGTTTCTAAAGGAGGAATATACCACAAGGCAGATATTCCCACCGTCCAATGATATATTTAATGCACTGCATTATACTCCGTACGGGAAAGTCAAAGCAGTTATTCTTGGGCAGGATCCCTATCACAATGTAAATCAGGCACATGGGCTTTGCTTTTCGGTTAAAAAGGAAATCGAGGAAAAAGATATACCACCTTCGCTGAAAAACATATATAAGGAGCTTCATGACGAGCTCGGGCTTTATATACCCAATAACGGCTGCCTTGAAAAATGGGCGAGGCAGGGGGTATTGCTTTTAAATACTGTGCTGACCGTAAGGGCTCATACGCCAATGTCCCACAGGGGTAAGGGCTGGGAGCAGTTTACGGATGCGATTATCAGCAGGATCAATGAAATTGACAGACCCATAGTTTTTTTGCTGTGGGGCAGGCCCGCAGGGGAAAAGGAGAGTATGCTGAATAACCCCAGGCACCTTGTCCTGAAGGCGCCGCACCCCAGTCCGTTGTCGGCATCGAGAGGTTTTTTCGGCTGCGGACATTTTAAGAAGTGCAATGAATTTTTGGAAGCAAACGGAGTGGAGCCGATAGATTGGCAAATTGAGCAGGTGCCAAGATAACTCATACATAGCTAACCTGCTCCGCTCATTTCGATAAATCGAAATGAGTCACTACGTGGTCGAGTGCCAAGATAACTCATACATAGCTAACCTGCTCCGCTCATTTCGATAAATCGAAATGAGTCACCACATGGTCGAGTGCCGAGATAATTCACACATATAATTTTTAAGGAGGAGATTATGAAAAAACCATTTTTGGACAAGCAGAAGGCGGAAGAGATAGCAGCGCATTTTCCCACCCCTTTCCATGTTTATGATGAGGAAGGGATCAGGAAAAATGCCGAGGCAGTAAACAGGGCCTTTGCATGGAACAAGGGCTTCAAGGAGTATTTTGCCGTAAAAGCCACCCCCAATCCGTTTATCCTGAAGCTGTTAAAAGAGTATGGCTGCGGCTGCGACTGCTCATCCATGGCGGAGCTGAGGCTTGCCTACGCCTGCGGCTTTAAGGACGACGATATAATGTTTTCCTCCAACGATACTCCGGCCTCTGAATTTTCCTATGCCGAGCGCCTGGGTTCGATAATTAATTTTGACGATCTTACCTTGATAGACTACTATGCCGAGCATGTTGGCAGCTTCCCGGAGACGATGTGCTGCAGGTACAACCCCGGAGGAGTATTTACCATATCCAACCAGATCATGGATAACCCCAATGACGCGAAGTACGGTTTTACCAAAGAGCAGCTTTTCGAGGGCTTTAAGAAGCTTAAGGAATACGGGGTAAAGCACTTCGGTATTCATTCCTTCCTTGTGAGCAATACCGTGAGCAACGATTACTACCCGATGCTGGCATCACAACTGTTCGAGCTGGCAGTGGAATTAAAAAAGGCTCTGGATATCCATATCTCCTTCATCAATCTTTCCGGTGGAGTGGGAGTTCCCTATACTCCGGAGGCCGAGGCCAATGATATAGCTCTCATAGGAGAGGGGGTAAGGAAAAAGTACGAGGAGATCCTTGTTCCCGAGGGAATGGATGATGTGGCTATCTACACAGAGATGGGACGGTTCATGCTCGCTCCCTATGGTGCCCTTGTTACCCGTGCGATACATGAAAAGCATATATATAAGGAGTATATCGGAGTCGATGCCTGTGCCGCGAACCTGATGCGTCCGGCTATGTACGGGGCTTACCATCATATAACTGTGCTGGGTAAAGAGGATGCGCCGGAAACAAATGTATACGACATTACCGGGTCGCTGTGCGAAAATAACGATAAATTTGCAATAGACAGGAAGCTGCCGAAGATCGATATGGGAGATCTTTTGTATATTCACGATACCGGGGCCCATGGCCACGCAATGGGTTATAATTATAACGGGCGCTTAAGGAGCGCCGAGGTAATGCTGCATAAGGACGGAAGTTTTGACCTTATAAGGCGTGCAGAGACGCTGGAGGACTATTTTGCCACCTTTGACTGCTTTGAGATAGGCAAGAGCCTTGCCTATAATGACGATCTGTTTGAAAAGGTGAAAAGCAACCCTTATCCTGGACGGGGGATAGTAATAGGACGAAGCGGGGACGGCAAAAGCGCCGTTATCGCATACTTCATAATGGGACGCTCGGAAAACAGCAGAAACCGCATATTTGTTGAGGAGGGTGAAGGCATCAGGACACAGGCCTTCGATCCTTCCAAAATGAAGGATCCCTCGCTTATAATTTATTCCCCGGTCAGGGTTTTGGGGAGCGAGACCATAGTTACCAACGGGGATCAGACTGATACCATATACGAAGGGCTTGAAAAGGGCTTAAGCTTTGAAGAAGCTCTTCGCAGCAGGAAATATGAACCGGATGAGCCCAATTTCACCCCAAGAATATCAGGCATAGTAAAGGTGGAGAAGGGGTCAATGTCTTATAAAATGTCCATACTTAAGGCCAATGATACTGCTGAGAGGCAGTGCCTGAGACAGACCTTCGAATATGAAGCTCAAAGCGCAGGTGTCGGCAGCTTCCTGCATACGTATAAGGCAGACGGCAAGACGCTTTTAAGCTTTGAGGGAGAGCC
>CAMNBW010000112.1 GCA_946533525.1 uncultured Lachnospiraceae bacterium | reverse complement strand
GTCACAACGTCTTAATGAGTCCGATAAAGAGGTTTTTCACAGAGTAATTCAGGAGCTCGTTCAAAACCCTAAGATATTTGAGATGAAAAAATACATACAGCACAGCAATATCACCACCTTCACCCACTGCTTAAGGGTTGCGAAGAACAGCCTCCTGCTGGCCCGTAAGTTTAACTGGGAGGTGAACCGGGACTCCCTTATCCGCGGTGCTATGCTGCATGACTATTTTCTATACGACTGGCACACAAAGGGCGACGGGCTCCACGGCTTCCACCACCCTCTTATCGCCGCGACAAATGCCCGGCGTGACTTTAACTTAAATGACCTGGAATACGATATCATCTTAAGCCATATGTGGCCCCTGACCTTCCTTCATTTTCCAAAGTCCAAAGAGGCCTTTCTGGTGAGTCTCGCCGATAAGATCTGCTCCGCAGACGAGGTTGTAAGCCGCTTCAATCGGCGCGGATACAAGACTTCCACCTGAATTTTTTTATCAGGGCTGCTATCAGCAATACCCAGCCTATGATCGTCAGTATAAATCCCTCTTTCAGCCAGGGTGTCCTGTAGCTTAAATATATCTCATGCTCTCCGGGCCCGGCTTCGACTCCCATAAAGTAGGTATTTACCGAGATCAGCGGCGTTTCGACTCCGTCCACATAGGCCTTCCAGCCCGTGCTTAGGGGCATGGCTATCTCCACCACCGAAGGTTTGTCGAGGCTTATCTTCCCCCTGAAGCTGTTAAGTCCAAAGGTCATATCCGTCATGGGATATTTATGCAGCTCCTCCATATGGCTCTTTATGCTCTCTGTCGGAAGGGCCACCACGTCTATGGAGTCAAAATGATAGTCTCCCGCAGAGCTGAATTCGAGCCTTATCTCATCCCCCTCCTTCGGGGTCACTACCCCGAGGTTCATCACAAAATCCCTCTGTCCGCAGTAGTACTGATATAACCTGTTGCCGTATCTGAAATCGTTGACCCTTTCATCGCCGAGATAGGCGGAAAGGTAGGTTGTGATTATCTTTTCACTGGTAATATCGTCTACGATGACCCCGACCCTTTCCTTTCGTGACATTCCCTGCCACTCCTCATCGGTAAACTGTCCCCTTCTCTTCGTCCCGTGAAAGTCCATATTCGTCACAACCACGTATAACTCGGATTCCGGCGCCTCCTTAAGGGTTATGACGGCCTCCGACTCAGCCTTTTTAACCTTAAGGTCGTTTAATTCACCTTCGATATTCTCTCCCCAGTCTATATTTTTTACAACACTTCTCGATAGGGGCGTAAATTCCGCCTCGGGAACGCTCCTTGCATCCGCAACCGCCCCGTAGAGCATGGCTTCCTGCCTTTGCTGCACGGGCAGGCCCTCAAGCGTCTCGGGAGAAATTTTGGAAGTCATCCCAAAGCCGAAGGGCACGGGATCGGTGTTTTCATAGAGGGTAACGTGCCTGCCGCCGGCTTCCATTGACTTCCCCGTATCTTTAAAGTCAAAGGGAACCTTTCTCTCCTTCCCGTCCTCTATAACGTAGTATTTGACTGCCGCTACCGCGTTTAAGATGCTCCTTGAATCAAAGCCAGAGGAATTCCAGGTGTGGTTGCAAAGTATCCCGTTATTAAGATAAAACTCGGCGTGGTGGGGATTTATCAAGCTGTAGTACATTCCCGTAGTCATAGTTCCCCGAAGCTGCCCGGAATTTCTGGTCTCACGAAAATGGGTCTCATCCACCCTGTAGAGCCCGTCGTCGCCTGACCTCATCTCATCCAGGCCGTAGCCCTCCCTGAAAGCCGCAAGGTCTTCGGGCAGGTACATATCCTCCAGGGCTCCGTCGTGATCCTCATGCCCCATGAACTGAAAATATGAATTCAGGAGGAGACCCACACAGGCGCATAGGGATATGGAGATTCGGAGCATAAAGACCCTCTGGGGTGCAAGGGTTCTTAATGCAATTATAATAACAAGCGTTATACACAGATACAGTGAGGTCAGATACAGGTTCGCCCCTCTCTCTATGGGCAAAACCGCATTGAGCACAAGGTATATCCCAGTTGCCGTAAGCAGTATCCTAAGCTCCCGTCCCGAGGCATTTTCAAATTCGTAAAATACCTTGGATACAATGTAGGCGACTATGAATTCATATATGAAGACCCAACGGTTATTTGTATAGGCAAAGGCCGTCATTATAAAGCCGCATACAGGCAAAAGCAGCGCAGCGGTGGTGATAACGAAGATGAGCGTGCTTTTCCTGTATTTCCCCTTCAGGGCAAACATCAAGACCACCGACAGAAAGGCCACTGCGGTATAGCCCATCACTGTCCAGCTTTCAGCCTGGATATAACCTATAAAGGAGCCGGGAAATCTGAAATAGTAGGCTCCGTCGTAAATCAGTGCAACCTCTTTTTTCTCCCCGTAGCGCCCCGCGGTCATAAGCTGCATAATGACCGGCAGGAGGATTACCGCCGACAGGAGCATCGCCTCTATGTAGCTTATAAAAAAGCGCATAAAGGTCCTGAAAATATCTATGAGCTTAAAGTTCCTGACTTCCGTAAAGTATCTAAAGAGCGTATATATGACCGCTGCCACAACGACCATATAAAGAAAATAAAAATTCATGGTGGCTATGAGACCCGTTGAGATTATGAGCATATAGGGACTGCCCTTGTCCAGTATCAGATCCGACCCCAGGAGCATATAGGGGAGACAGAGCACCGGCAGCATGAAATTGCATTCGCTGCTGCCAAAAAGCATGGGAAATACGGAGAAAATATAAACATAGGCTCCCACAAGCGAGCCCAGTCTTCCCGCCTTGTGATAGCGGGTAAAGAGTATGAAGCCCAGGCCCGAAAGATAGGATTTCACAAAATATACAAAGGTAAAGACGCCCCCCAGCATCGACTCGGGGAAGAATACGGAGATCGCTCCGAAGGGATCGGCAAAGCCGTACATATTGAGGGTCGTTACGGTATCGTCCCCGAAGCCTATGGCCGGCTCCCACATTTTTAAATTTATCCCATTTCCTGAAAACAGGGACTTAAAAAAATCCTTATATATCCTGGAAGAGGCTACGAAACCCGAGTAATACTGGGTTATTCCGTCGTGTCCCACAACCGTCGTCCTGCCGGTTATAAGGACATAAGCAAACACCCCGAAAAAGAGCACAAGAAAACCCAGCGTATAGCAAATATAAAGTGCCGAAGGTTTTTTAAGAAAATCTCCGAAGGCTTTTTTATCCGACAGAAGGTTCATAGACTGCCTCCTTTAAACAGGATATCAGCTATGGAAATGAGGCTCCCGTAGATATTTCCGCTGTTTACATACAGCGAATTGGCTCCGTCTCCTTCGAAAATTGAGAACTCGAAGAAACAGGTTATAAGATTTGCATAGAGTATAAAAAAGATCAGAAGTCCCGTAAAAAAGCGGTCGCTTATCTTTTCCTTAAATCTTATCAGGGTAAGAGCAGTCAAAAGCAGCACAGGCACCACAATGTAGCATAGCTCCCTTAAAGAGAAACCCGCCATCCACCGAAAAAAGCTGCCGGGTGCATCGCCTCTTAGGAGGTTCAGAACAAAGGGAAGGTTTAGTGCCGTAACCAATACAGCCGGAACAGTGTTTTTCCTTTTCCAAAGCAGTATCGCAAGGGGCAAAAGGACCATGATAACTATAAGATCGGGGTGTGAATAGCCGATAATGACTGTAAAACCCGAGAACATATATAATAAGGCCGACGGCAGGAGCTTATCCTCCGCTGCGCCAAAGGTTCTGAGCATCAGAGTAAAGGTCAGACCCGATACGAACACAAGGCACAGGATAAGGAGGTTATACACCATATCCGGGGCCACTACCGGCACATAGGCATAAATTAGCCCTAAAAGCCCCGCCAGGTAGTAATCCGTGACTATCCCGTCCTTAAGCAGAAACGAAACCCTGTATAGGGCAAAATATCCCACATTAAAAACGGCGAACAGAATGAACAACGCCGTGTAGTTAATAAAAAATCTCTTTTTATTCATATATAAAAAACCTGTGTGCTACCATATTATGATGTCAGGATCAAAATCTGATATTCGGATTGTTTCGTGCTTCGCACTCCCACAATCCGACCCACCATTCGCAATTCGTGGGGCCCCTTCCCCCACTTCTTGCATCGGGACACTGGCGCACTCAGTGCGCCAAATCGTGTCCGAAAAATGTCCACTGGACATTTTTCCATGTTGGGAAGGGGCATAAAGTCTCATCCCCACCGACAAGCATGCTTATCGTGTGGATGGACTTTTGACCCTAATGTCATATTATAGCAACACACAGGTATATTTACAAGAATCCGCAGTTTAAACGTTTATCCTGGAAATAGTTAAATTTTATTCCATTACCACACCGTCTTTATATCATATTTAGGAATATAATAATCCTTCGTAATTATATCCATTCCCTCTGTAATAGCCTGCGCAATGATAAGTCTATCAAAGGGATCATTATGAATTGCCGGCAACTCCTTTATTTTATCCAGATGTTTGGCATCAATGGGTAAGATATTAATCTTCGCTTTAGTACACATCACAGTAATTTCTTCAATACTGCATCTAATGTTGAGCTTGTTTATAGACTGCTTAATAGCTATCTCCCATAAAGATGCAACGCTAACATAGACCCTGCTGCCATCAGTCATCATTTCTTTAGCGGTATCCGATAAATTATCGCTATTAAATAAAGACCAAATCAATGTATGTGTGTCAATCAAATGCATCACATGTACTCCTTAAAGCATTCAGGCGTTTCATCGAAGTCTTCAGCCATGTATATCAGATCACCCTTAAGGAGATCAAATTCGACTTTATTATCATCATTTTTCCTTTTAGCATCAATAAATCTGGCAAAATCAACAACTTCAGATATTTCATCTTCAGAAAGTCTCTTTACAACTTCCATAAGTTCTGCATATGCCATAAGTATCAACTCCCTTCATATTGCTGTTGCCTTGCGTAGTTTTCTTACGCTTCCGGTTTTATTCTCTCTTCTTGTATATCCAACTATCACCCAAAATCACCTAACTATCACCTTTTTCAGAGCCTTAATTTTTCGCTTTAAAAAGTGATATTTGCTTCATCATACAACACAACAAAAAGGGTTTCAACTGATAAACATTACCAATTAAAACCCTTTTTAACAGCCTTTCGAGGCTTTTTATTTTGCTTAATTATTAAGCGTTAACGATCTTTCCAAAGTCGGGCTTAAGGCTTGCGCCGCCGATAAGACCTCCGTCGATATTGGGCTTGGAAAGAAGCTCTGCGGCATTTCCGGCGTTCATGGAGCCGCCGTACTGGATACGAACCTCGTCTGCCGTAGCCTGGTCATAGAGCTCAGCGATAAGGTTACGGATAAGTCCGCAAACCTCTTCCGCCTGATCGGCAGTAGCGGTCTCGCCTGTTCCGATTGCCCAGATGGGCTCGTAAGCAATGACAAGCTTCTTTACCTGGTCAGCGGTAACTCCGTCCAGATCCCAGGTGATCTGTCTCTTTATCCACTCCTTGTAGGTATCAGCCTTACGAAGGGCAAGGGACTCGCCGCAGCAAAGGATGGGAGTAAGACCTGATGCAAAGGCCTTCTTCACCTTCTGATTAATAAGAACGTCGTTCTCACCGAAGATGTCTCTTCTCTCGGAGTGACCGATGATGATATACTCAACACCTGCTTCCTTAAGCATAGGTGCGGAGATCTCTCCCGTGAAGGCTCCCTTGTCCTCAATATAGAAGTTCTCAGCTCCTACATGTACATTGGTGCCCTTTACCGCCTCTGCAACAGGGCAGATATCGATAGCGGGAACACAGTAAACAACGTCTACCGCATCATTCTTAACAAGATCCTTAAGTTCATTACATAAAGCCACTGCCTCACTGGGAGTCTTGTTCATCTTCCAGTTGCCGGCAATAATTCTTCTACGTGCCATTATTCTTTCTCCTTTTCCTTATTTTCTTTTTCTAAGAGGATATCAATTTTCTCCTGCGCTTCTTCGATAGATTTACAA